>JBEAQA010000001.1:0-4697 GCA_041164105.1 Bacteroidota bacterium
TACTGAACCAGCTCGGCCGCTGCAGGCCCCGCAGTCGTAGGCCGCAAAGTGCGGATTGTTGGTAGAACTCGCGCCGTGACCAATCAGGTAAACCAACGGTGCAAAGCCCGAAGTAAGGCCCGTCGTCGTGAGGACGCTCGAAACGCGATCCGCCTGCTCGTCGAGGGTGTAGCCGATTTGCAGTCCGCCCTCGTGGGCGCCGTCGTGCCCCACCGTCAACTTAGCGTTGGGGTCCACGTGGTCAAATGCCAGGGACGTTCCTGCTTGCTTGCTGGGGCGAATCAGGTGGTATGCCAGGCGGAACAGCGCCAAAAACCCGAGGGTCTGCGAGAAAATCCAGCCGCCCCAAAACGAGTGCGACCCCTTTTCAAGGTTGCGTTCTTTCGCGCGGCGCGGGGCCGAATTCAAGGATTTGATTCCGTGCTTGGGCGTCACTGGGGCCGGACAGACTTTGACCGGAAATTTGGCGCCTTCGGGAAGGAAGTACGTGTCGATTCCAAAAAAGCCGGGCGTTCCAAACGTTTGGATTTCGGGGTTGACGCCCTCAAGGTGCCGGCGAAACGAGCACTCGCGATCGTCAATACAAAAAAAGGCTTGCGCTCTGGGGTGTTCTGGGTCGCGGTGCAGGTTGGGGCTTTGAACCAAGCCGAGCAGCACGGTGTCGTAAAAACTCCATTCCATGGCTTCTTGCCACAGGCGCAGCACTTCGTCTTTTTCTGTGACTTCGACGTCCGCAAATAGGGATTCCGGACGGCCGTCCAAATAGGCAGCTAAGGGTTTGAAGTCCGGGCCTTCATGGGCCCAGAGCGCATCCCATTCGAGCAGGAGTTCCACTTTGATGAAATCTTCAAGGCGAACGGTCCGCTGGTCGAGTAAGCTTTGGGGCAGTTCTTCTATGGTAGCCACCATGCCCGACCACCCTTGGTGCGAAAACTGCTGATCAAAAAGGTAGTGTTCGAAGAGGCTCGGGTCGCCCACTACCTTGGCCAACAGGTCTTCCATGGACCAGTCTGAATCGACCAAAGCCGCTCGAACTTCGGAACTTCGAAGCAGGCTGGCCGCCGAGGTCTGTTCCAACTGAACGACCGCATCCCAAAACGAATTGCCGCGCGACTCCGGAAACGACCAAATGGCAATTCCTTGATCCAAGTAGCTGTTTATCAACCTAAAAAGAACCGGATGCACCAAGGCATCCACGTCGACCCCTCGAAGGCGCTTCCAGGTTCCGCGCAGGTGGCCAATGCGCTCACGGCCCTCTTCCGGGTACGAAGCAAAGTGCATGCGCTGTTCCCACTGAACCCGTTCGGCCTCGGGCATTCGGCGCAAGGCAAAGGCTATTCCCTCTTGGCTGATTTCGCCCCGCGAAAAGCGCGCCCGATAGTCCCAAAGGGGTAAGGTGGTTTTGTAGCCAAAGAGGCTGTTTGCCTTTTTGAGTCCGAGAAAGAATGCGTCCGACTGGAAGGCGTGCAGGGTATTGTGGTGCACAAAATCTTTAAGCGGAGCTTGGGCTGGCAGGTAGTGCTTGAGCTCGTGCAGGACATGGTGCCGGTCAAATGAAGCGTTCATGGTTAATTCAGGTAAACTTGGTACTGAAGTACGACTTCGTGGCGGCGCTTGCCCGCTTCCCAAAGTCCGTCCGTTCCGGTTGAGGTGTAGGTGGGTCGGGTCGCCCAATCAAGGCTGAATTTGGACGTGTGGCCTTTTTCGAGCAGGTTGATGCCCACATTCGTAACCCACATCGGTGCGCGCAACCGATCTGCACGGAGCTGGCGCACCGCCCCATAGGGCTGGAACCGCCACGGCTTGTCCGGTCCGCGGTCCGGACTGACCCAGGCGACTTGGCCGTACCACGACGTGCCCGTGGCGAACATGGGGTACGCATTTCCGTAGCCGCCCAGCGACAGGGCACCATTGGCGGTCCCGTTGGCGGGATTCATCAAACCGTTCGTGCGCACATAGCCCGGCCCGTAGTTGGTCCGGAAGTACCCCAAATAGCCTGTAATAGACGCCTTTCGGCTGCCGTAGGGTTGATCCGCAAAGAGGGCAACCGACCAAAGATTGAGCGGGTGGTTCAGGGTGTCGCCGCCCTGAAGGGACCACGTCGCTTTGGCCTGGCGAATCCATCCGGCCTCAAGGTTGAGGACCCGCTTGCTTCCCAGATAACAGCCCTGCATGTACGGGGTCGTGTGGCCTTCGCGTTCCGCAAAATTCCACACGGCAAAACCCTGGTACTGTTTGGTGGCGGAATAAGGATTAAACGAAGCGTTTGCCCCGAGGTTGGACGAACCTCCGCCCGTCGAATAGGTGTAGGGCGTGGTCACCGCGGCACGGTAATCCAGGCGTCCCACCTGGCCCCGGGCGTACAGGCTGAGCTTGCGCGAAAACTGATCGGTTTGGTCGACCGTAGCTTGCGCAAAAACCGGTACGTCCAATGCCGCAATCGTTCCGATGCTGGGCTGCGAAAACCGACTTAGGCCGTTGAGGATGGTCAGTCCGCCGCCCACTTTTAGCTGGTTTTGGGCGCTGAGCTTGCGCTCGAGCAGGGCATCGTGCACAAAAAATTGGTTTTTGCGGTTTCCGCCGTTCCCGGCCGCCACGGCATTGACGTTGTTCATGCCCAGCTGCATGTATACAAACGTTTTGGGCAGCACTTGGCCATAGATCTGCATGCGCGTTCGGCGGAGTCCTAAGTCGAAGGTGCTCGACTTAAGTGTTCCGTTGACCGTGGTGCCCGGATTGCTCTGGTTGGCCCGAAGCCAAACTTGATTCAACCAGGTGAACTGCAGGTACTCCGATCCGGATTCATTTAAGTTCGTCCGCAGGTTTTGGCTGCTGGCGGTCCACGGCAGCGCCAAGGCCATTCCTAGGGCCCCTATTACGATAGTGTGCTTCATTTCACTTAGCGTTGGATTCGCGTCGCGAGTTCGTGTCCGCCCAACGCTCGAGCGCCTTCGGGCAGCAACAGTTCGGCATGGCCATCACCACGCTCAATTTCATGCTGAAGACTGTGCAGCAATTCCATGGTGCTGTGGTCCAGCATCGACGCATGTCGGGCATCGACGACGACGTGCTTGGATTGCTTCAAGGGCTCGAGGTTTGCGCCCAGCTTGATAATGTTGGCAAACGAGAACGCCCCCTCTAACGTGACGTGATCGCCCGAAGGTCCGTGTTCGCTGTGGATTTTCGCCTTAAAAATCGTACCCAATCCGCCGCGCAGCGTGACCAACTGAAGGGCCAATTCCACGAGGATTCCGGCAAAAATTCCGACCAAAAGATCCTCGGCCAACGTGAGAATAATGGTGACCATAAACACGGTCATTTGGTCCCAACCAATTTTAAAGGTGCTGCGAAACAGTTTGGGGTTGGCCAATCGGTAGCCGGTAAAGATGAGCATCGCCGCCAGAGCACTTAGCGGAATCATGCGCAGCAATCCGGGAAGCAGCGCCACAAAAAGTAGCAAAGCAAGTCCGTGGTAAAAGTTGGCCCAGCGGGTTTTAGCTCCGTTGGCCACGTTGGCGCTCGAGCGAACCACTTCGGCAATCATGGGAAGTCCGCCCAGCAGTCCCGAAATAGAATTGCCCAGTCCCACCGCCAGCAGGTCGCGGTTGGGGTCCGATTTGCGGCGGTACGGGTCTAAGCCATCTACCGCTTTGACGGTAAGCAGCGACTCTAAACTGCCCACAAGGGCGAACATAACGACGTACTTCCAGGTCGTGCCGGAGCCCAGCAGTCCGAAATTGGGGAACACAAATCCACCCGCAAACGAATCGGGAAGGTTGACTAAAAATTTGGGGTCCAGCATGAAGTATGCCCCGAGGCCCACACCGAGGACCAGAACCACCAGTTGAGGCGGCACCGTGGCTTTAAACTTTTTAAACGGCAACCAAGCGTAGCCAAAAAGTATTGCTAGGCTGACCAGCCCAACTTCGGCGTCGTGGACGTCGGCCCGCTGAATCAGTTGGGGGAGTTCAAGCAAGATTCCGATCGGATTCTTGCTCACGGCTGACGTGCCGAGCAGCACGGGAAGTTGCTTGGCAATGATGATGATGCCAATAGCCGCCAGCATCCCGTGCACTGCCGAGGTCGGAAAAAAGTCCACGTAGCGGCCCAACTTCAGCAGGGCGAAGGCTACTTGAATGACTCCGGTAAGCACGACCACTGCCAAAGCATAGGTGTAGCCTACGGCCATGTCGCCGTTGCCCAGGTCGGCTACGGCGGCTACGGCAATGGAAATCAAGCCCGCCGCGGGACCTTTGATGGACAGGCGCGAACCCATAATCGGACTTACGATGAGGCCACCGACCATGGCCGTGATGATGCCGGCAAACGGCGGAAAGCCGCTGGCCATCGAAATTCCCAAGCAGAGGGGTAAGGCAATTAGAAAAACGAGAAAGCCGGAGGTGAGGTCCTCTTTGGTGTGGGCTTTAAGACCTTTAAGGCCGTCGAATGGAATTTTAGCGTTCATTAAGTTCTTGAATTTGAAGTAATCACAATGATTTGGGGCACCGAAGGCGACCCGTGGGTTCAATGTGTTCGTCTCAAATTCGAAGTACTCGAAGGGCTAAATAAAGTTTGGATTGCGGCCCGCCTTGGCGCGGAGCCGGAGTAAATTCTGGTTCAGATGCGGCGCGGCGCGGAACCGTCCATCCCACCACGGGGCTGGGACTAAAGCCGAGCGCTGCGAAATCGCAATCTTC
>JBEAQA010000002.1:0-8881 GCA_041164105.1 Bacteroidota bacterium
GTGGTAGGCAGCCGCAGGGATTCCATGGCGGCGCAAGACTTCGGCCCACCGTACAGCGCCCGCACGGCTGCGGACGTACACAATTTGGCGTCCGTCCATGGGGCGCAGGCGGGACGCGCACTCCGACTCAATGTCCGGGGTTTCGTGCACCGTCCAGATGAGGTTGGGTCGGGCAAACGAGGCTTGAAAAAGTTGCGGGTCCTGCAGGCCCAGCAGGGCGACCAAGTCGCGGAGGACCAAGGGCGTGGCCGACGCCGTCAGGGCCAAGCACGGCACGTTGGGCAGAAGCTCGCGCAGTTCCCGAAGCTGGGTGTACTGCGGTCGAAAATCGTGGCCCCATTGGCTGACGCAGTGGGCCTCGTCGATGGCCAAGAGCCGGACGTCCCAAAACTCCAGCAGTCGGATGAAGTTCCGCGAACGCGCCCGTTCGGGCGATACGTAGGCAAAGGTGGGCGGTCGGCGCTGAAGGTCGGCCCAATCCTGCGGCTTGAGGTCGCCCGCCAAGGAGCGTGCATCTACGCCTCGACGGACCAGCTGCGCGACCTGGTCGGCCATTAGCGAAATCAAGGGCGAAATCACGACGGTGGTTCCGCCAAGGGCCAAGCCCGGAACCTGAAAGCACAGCGATTTTCCGCCGCCCGTCGGGAGCAGGGCTACCGTGTCGCGGCCCGAAAGGACGGATTCCGCAATGGGGCGCTGAAGGGGCCGAAAATCCGGATAGCCCCATATGCGCTGCAGAATGGCCTGCAGTAAATCAGGACCGGCTGAGGACATGCAGGATGAATTCTACCCGCTCCTCGACGGATTTGCGCGGGACTTCAACCAGCTCGTAGCCCAACGCCGAGTACGTCGAAACCAGCGATTCGTGAACTTGAACGGCGGTTTCAAAGGGCTCCCAGCGCTCGCCGTCGGTGCGGTAAATCGCCTCCCACGGCGGAAAAATAAACACCTTGTAGTGGTAGGGGTAGGGACTGGGGTCCATCCAGGTAGGGATGGCCTTGTCGCCCGCTTGAAGGTAGCTGAGCGTATCTAAAAGGCTTCGGTCGTAAAAAACGTCGCCACCGACCTCGGCCGCAGCTTGGTGCTGTTCCGCGCGCAGCTTCCATATCACTTCAGAAAAGGCCAGCAGGTTTCGCCAGGGGTCGTCGCCACCGAGCTTCGTGCCTTCCTGGGTGATGATGTCGCGCGAAATCTCGTGCATGACGGGGTAGTCGAGGGCCTGCAAGCGGGCCACCACCGAAGTTTTTCCAGTAGAAGGGGCGCCGGTAAGCACGATGCGGCGGGTTGTGCTGTTACTTTGAGTCATGGAAGAAGCCAAATTTCGGGAACTGCTGGAGCAAAACTACAGCTGGCCCGCACTGTACATGTTTAAATTCATTTGCCCCGCGAACAATGAGGCGGTGGCGAAGCTGGAACAGCTCTTCGATCCCGAAGTGGCCGAGTTGGCGTTGCGCCCCTCGTCCAAGGGAAACTACGTTTCGTTCACCGCCAAAGAGCTCATGATCAGCGTCGAAGCTGTTCTTGAGCGCTACCGGCGCGCCAAAGACATTCCGGGCTTAATTAGCCTTTAGCCTCGGCGTCCGAAGGGTTGGGTTCGTGCGCCCCGGACGTGCCAATGGCCAACGTAAGGTGTTCCGCGTCCGGCAAGGCCGAGAACACCACCGTATCCCCGGGGTGGAAGGCACCCTTCACGATTTCCTCGGCCAAGGGATCCTCGACGTAGCGCTGAATCGCCCGCTGAAGCGGGCGCGCACCAAACTTGGGATCGAAGCCCTTGTCGGCCAAGAAGGCCACCGCAGTTTCTTCGAGTTGAACGTGGTATTCGAGGGCCGTCATGCGCTTTAAAAGGCTGCGCAATTCGATGTGCACAATGCGTGAAATGTCCTCTTTTTCAAGTGGTTGAAACACGATGACGTCGTCAATGCGGTTCAGGAATTCCGGGGCAAATGCCTTCTTAAGCGCGGTTTCGATGACCCCTTTGGCAAGTTCTTCGGTGTTGTCTTGGCGCGTTTTGGTGCCAAATCCGACGCCCGTACCAAAGTCCTTGAGTTGGCGCGAACCAATGTTGGACGTCATGATAATCAGCGCGTTCTTGAAATCCACTTTGCGCCCCAGACTGTCGGTCATGTGGCCGTCGTCCAGTGCCTGAAGCAGCAGGTTGAACACGTCCGGGTGCGCCTTTTCGATTTCGTCCAGCAGTACCACGGAGTAGGGCTTGCGGCGAACTTTCTCGGTCAGCTGGCCGCCTTCTTCGTAGCCTACGTACCCCGGAGGCGCTCCCACGAGGCGCGAAATCGCAAACTTTTCCATGTACTCAGACATGTCAATTCGGATCAGCGCGTCGGCGGAATCAAAGAGCTGTATTGCAATTTCTTTGGCAAGCTGGGTTTTGCCCACCCCGGTTGGTCCCAAAAAGATGAACGAGCCGACGGGCTTGTTCGGGTCCTTCAGGCCAGCTCGGTTGCGTTGGATGGCGCGAACCACTTTGCGCACCGCCTCATCTTGACCAATGATTTTGCTCTTAATGTCGTCTTCCATCGCAGCCAGCTTGGCCAATTCGTCGCTGGACACTTTGCGCACCGGTATCCCCGTCATCATAGCCACCACCTCGGCAATGTCGTCCTCAGTCACCGGACTGCGGTTTTGGCGAACTTCCTCGTCCCATTCGGCCTGGACCTGAGCAAGTTTGGCTTCGAGCTGCTTTTCGTCGTCGCGGAGCTTGGCCGCCTCTTCGTAGCGCTGCTTCTTCACGACCTCCATTTTGTTTTGGCGTACGGCCTCCAACTGCTCTTCGAGCTCTCGAACGCCCTCCGGGACATTAATCGAACCCAAGTGCACGCGGCTTCCCGCTTCGTCCAGCGCGTCAATGGCCTTGTCGGGCAAGAAGCGGTCGGGTACGTAGCGCACGGTGAGCGACACACAGGCGGCCAGGGCCTCGTCAGTGTAGGTCACGTTGTGGTGCTCCTCGTACTTGGACTTTAGGTTGCGCAAGATTTGCAAGGTTTCGTCGGGGCTCGGCGGATCGACCGTAACCTTTTGAAAGCGGCGCTCTAGGGCTCCGTCCTTTTCAATGTACTGGCGGTATTCGTCGAGCGTCGTAGCGCCAATGCACTGAATTTCGCCGCGCGCCAAAGCCGGCTTGAACATGTTGCTCGCGTCCAGCGAACCCGTAGCGCCTCCGGCGCCGACAATCGTGTGGATTTCGTCGATAAAGAGAATGATGTCTTCGTTCTTCTCGAGCTCGTTCATCAGTGCCTTCATCCGCTCTTCAAACTGCCCGCGGTACTTGGTTCCCGCAACCAGACTGGCCAGGTCAAGGGTGACGACGCGCTTGCCAAAGAGCACGCGGCTCACCTGCTTTTGTACAATTTTCAGAGCCAAACCTTCGGCAATGGCGGACTTGCCCACTCCGGGTTCCCCGATGAGTAGGGGGTTGTTTTTCTTGCGGCGGCTCAGCACCTGGCTTACGCGCTCGATTTCTTTCTCGCGGCCCACCACGGGGTCAAGCTTGTCTTCGAGGGCCAGTTTCGTCAGGTCGCGCCCAAAGTTGTCCAGCACGGGCGTTTTGCTCTTGCTTTCAGCGGGCTTGGCACCGCGCGGAGCTCCACCGCGTACGGGTTCGTCGTCGTCCTCGTCGCCACTGAGGGCAGCCGATGGGGCGGAACCTCGGTCGGACTTCCGCTCGTCCATAAATCGGTTTTGGTATTCCGTTTTCAGCGTTTCGTAGTCGACGCCGAATCCTTTGAGCACCGAGGCCACCGGGTCGTTGTCGTTGCGGAGCACGCAGAGTAGGAGGTGGGCCGTGCGGATCACCGGACTACCGTAGAGTTTGGCCTCAAGGAAGGTCGTCTTGAGGGCTTTTTCAGCCTGGCGCGTAAGCGGAATGTTTTTGCGGCTCAGGCCGGGGTTGTCGACGGCCTGGTGGAGCGATTCGACTTTTTGGCGGACTTCGAGCAGGTCAACGCCCAGTGCCTGCAGCAATTCAATGGCGGAACCCGCTCCTTCGCGCACTAATCCAAGCACGAGGTGTTCGGTGCCAATGCTGTCGTGGCCCAGGCGCAGCGCCTCTTCTTTAGCGTATCCAATGACGTCTTTGACGCGCGGAGAGAAATTTTCATCCATACCCCCAAAGTAACCAATGCTGTGCCAACTCGCGCACCTTGGGGTTCCGGCTTATTTATAAACAAGCGAATGTGCATAAAACCTATGAAAAACCTAGGGTTTCGCGCGGTTCAACGGGGTCAGACCGCGTATTTTTGAAGGATATACTAGCTAACTGACATTATGGCCGAAGGCGAACGCATTATACCTATCAATATTGAGGAGGAAATGAAGACCTCCTACATCGATTATTCGATGTCGGTAATTGTTTCGCGCGCACTGCCCGACGTGCGCGACGGACTCAAGCCGGTGCACCGACGCGTGCTGTACGGAATGAACGAGATGGGCAACCACTCGTACAAAGCCTACAAAAAATCCGCCCTCGTCGTGGGTGAGGTTATGGGTAAGTACCACCCGCACGGGGATTCCGCGATTTACGACACCATTGTGCGGATGGCCCAAGAGTGGAGCCTGCGCTACATGCTTGTCGACGGCCAAGGAAACTTCGGTTCGATGGACGGCGACGCACCGGCGGCAATGCGCTACACCGAGGTGCGCATGCGCAAGATCACCGAAGAACTGGTCCGCGACATTGACAAAGACACGGTCGATTTCAAGCTGAACTACGACGACTCGCGCGAGGAGCCCACCGTGCTCCCGACGCGGATTCCGGCCCTGCTCGTGAACGGAGCGTCCGGCATCGCCGTGGGTATGGCGACCAACATGCCGCCCCACAACCTTACGGAGGCCATCAATGCTACGGTCGCGTACATTGAAAACAACGACGTCGAGGTGCTTGATTTGATGAAGCACATTACGGCACCGGACTTCCCGACCGGCGGAACCATTTACGGCTACGACGGGGTGCGCGAAGCGTTTGAAACGGGCCGCGGACGAATCGTACTGCGCGCCAAGGCGCACATTGAAGAGGTGAACGGACGCGACTGCATCATCGTGACCGAGATTCCGTACCAGGTCAACAAGGCCGACATGATTAAGAAGACGGCGGATTTGGTCGACGAGAAGAAGCTCGACGGCATCGCCGACATTCGCGACGAGTCGGACCGCAACGGTATGCGCATTGTATACGTATGCAAGCGCGAGGCGGTTCCGAACGTGGTGCTGAACAAGCTTTACAAGTACACCCAGCTGCAGTCCAGCTTTAGCGTGAACAACATTGCCTTGGTGAACGGCCGCCCGATGCTGCTGAACCTCAAGGACATGATCAAGCACTTCGTCGAGCACCGCCACGACGTGGTCGTTCGCCGTTCGAAGTACGAACTGTCGGAGGCCCAGAAGCGCGCCCACGTGCTTGAAGGATTGCTGATTGCCATCGACAACCTCGACGCGGTGATCAAGCTCATTCGCGCCAGCCAGACGATGGACATCGCCAAGGAGGGCTTGATGAGCAACTTCGGGCTGAGTGAGATTCAGTCGAAGGCCATTCTTGACCTGCGCCTTCAAAAGCTTACCGGCCTGGAGCGCGACAAGATCAAGGCAGAGTACAACGAGCTCATGGAGCAAATCGCGTACCTGCAGCGCATCCTCAACGAAGTGGACCTTCGCATGCAAATCATTAAAGATGAGCTGATTGAAGTCCGCGACAAGTTTGGCGACGAGCGCCGTACCGAGATTGACTTCTCGGGCGGAGACATGCGCATGGAAGACATGATTGCCGACGAAGAAGTGGTGATCACGATTTCGCACATGGGCTACGTCAAGCGCACGCCGCTTACGGAGTACAAGACGCAGAGTCGGGGAGGGGTCGGTTCGCGCGGCGCCAATACCCGCGACGAGGACTTCATCGAGCACGTATTTGTGGCGACGAACCACAACTACATGCTGTTCTTTACGGAGCAGGGCCGATGCTTCTGGCTGCGCGTGTACGAGATTCCGGAAGGAAACCGCACCAGCAAAGGCAAGGCCATCGTCAACCTGATCAATTTGCCGAGCGACGATAAGGTTCGTGCGTACATCAACACCAAGGACCTGAAGGACGAAGCCTACGTCAACAGCCACTCGGTCGTTCTGTGTACGGTTAAGGGAATCATTAAGAAGACCACCTTGGAGGCCTACAGCCGGCCGCGCGCGAACGGCATCCACGCCATCGGCGTACGGGACGGCGACCGCCTTTTGGAGGCCCGCTTAACCGACGGAACCAACGAAATCATCATGGCCGTGCGCAGTGGCAAGGCCATTCGATTCCCTGAAGCCAAGGTGCGCCCGATGGGCCGCGGAGCGTCTGGTGTTCGTGCCATGGCACTGGATACCGAGAACGACGAAGTGGTGGGCATGGTCTGCGCCGCCAGCGACCAGGATTCAATCTTGGTAGTGAGCGAGAACGGCTACGGCAAGCGCACGCTGGTCGAGGACTACCGCATCACCAACCGGGGCGGAAAGGGCGTAAAAACTCTAAACGTTACGGACAAGACGGGCGACGTGATTGCCATCAAGGACATCACGGACGAAGACGACTTGATGATTACCACCAAGCGCGGAATTATGATTCGCATGGCCGCTTCGGACCTGCGCGTCATGGGCCGTGCTACCCAAGGTGTGCGCTTGATCAACCTGAAGTCGGGCGAATCCATCGCTTCGGTGGCCAAGGTTCCGGCTTCGGAACCCGAAGAGCTCGCTGAGGGCATGGAGGGCGGTGCCGAAGCAGGCGCAGCCCCCGAAGTAGGGGAGGCCACGGCGGAATAATTCCGCATTAAGTTTCACGAAGATCAAGGCCTCGCAGTGCGGGGCCTTTATCTTTGCGGCAAATACGTAGTTATGAAAAAGGTTTTATTTGCTGTTTTGGCGGGTACCGCAATGCTGGTTCACGCCCAGGACGGACCCAAGATTTCGAGCGCTAAAATTGCGCTCAACGCGGGCGATTTGGCGGAGGCCAAGCGCTACATCGACGAGGCCAAGGCTTCGGTTGACGCTTTGGCGCCCGAAGCGCGCAACCCCAAATTGATGCCCAAGTACTTGCTGTACCGCGGGGACGTGTACTACGCACTGTTCAACGATCCGTCGAGCAAGAACATGGAAACCCTCGACGAGGCAACCAAGGCGTACGGAGATCTGTTGGCCTACGAAAAGGCGTTGGGCAAGATCAAGTTGGCTAAGGCCTCTGAAGAGAAGCTTCCGCTGCTGGCTCAGGCCTACGTGGGCTTGGCGGAAGATTTCAACTTCAACCAAAACGACAAGAAGTCGTCGATGACGGCCTACGAAAAGGCCATTGCCACTCGGGCGTTGGTGGGGCAGCTCGACACGACCAACATGTCGTACGTAGCCTACATCGCCATGGAAACCGGCGATAAAGCCAAGGCCGAGCAGCTGTTCAAAAAGCTGATTGAGCTTCAGTACAAAGGAATCCAGTGGACGGGCGTGTTGGCCGAAGACGGCAAGCGCTACCCGTTCCCGGACAAGGCCACGCTGGACATGTACATCCAGATGGAGAAAGCGAGCGATCCGCAGCGCACCGAGAGCATCCTGTCGGATTTCTACATCCGTCTTTTGTTCATGTACATCGAAGACAAGCGCGCCGCCGATTTTGACGCATTGGTTAAAGATGCCCGCGCGAAGTTCCCGATGAACGACGACCTGCTGAAGTTGGAGCTTCAAGCGTACTTGGACCGCGAGGACTTTAACGGCGCCATTGCCAAGCTGGAGGAAGCGCTTTCAAAAGAACCGAGCAATCCGCTGTACTTGTACAACGCCGGATTCTTGTACCACCAGAAGCTGAAAAACACGCCGAAGGGCATTGAGTACTACGAGCGTGCCATCGCTGCGGACGAAAAGTACGTAGATGCCATCTACATGCTTGGCTTGGTCTACATCGACGAAAGCAACGTGTACGTGGAAAAGATCAACGCGCTGCCGCGCAATGCGACGCAAAAGCAGTACGACGAGCTGAACAAGAAAAAGGACGACGAGCTGAAAAAGGCACTTTCGTACTTTGAGCGTTCGTACGCCATCAACCCGAAGGACAGCGCGACGCTGGAGGCCTTGCGCGAGGTGTACTACAAGTTGAGCCGCTACGAGGACGTCAAGCGCGTCACCGCGGAACTGGCCGAGCTTTAAGTAGTTCCGGATTTAGTTCAAGCGCCCGCATCTGCGGGCGTTTTTTTTGCGTTGGTGGTCGGAATGATTCGGGCTCTGGAAACTTGAGAAGGGGTTTGGTGGAGTTTGGGCGGGGGCCGGTCGGATGGATTTTGAGGTGGTTGCCCAAGGTTGATGGTTTTAGGGCGTGGGGTGCTTGTTTAAGGTGCTTGCTTAAATGGTATTTAACATAATATATATTATGGGATATTTGAATGGCGAGAGATTTTTCGGCCAAATCATCGTGGATGGCCAATTGCTTTGGGATTTCTCGGGCTGTTTTGCATCCAGATCTTCGTGGATGGCCGTTTGCTTTGGGATTTCTTGGGCTGTACAGCGGCAGTTCGCGTTGGA
This sequence comes from Bacteroidota bacterium, assembly GCA_041164105.1. Classification (GTDB taxonomy): domain Bacteria; phylum Bacteroidota; class Bacteroidia; order Flavobacteriales; family Schleiferiaceae; genus TMED14. Next base: position 8,545 of record JBEAQA010000002.1, read on the forward strand.
CGAACGGATTTTTGAATTGAGTGCTGTTCCACGCATGGGTAAACTTGCTTGGGTGTGCGCTGTGGAATTCGGCGTTACGCGCCGCGCAGTAACGTTTTTATTGGATTTCGGCCCACGGTCATGCCGCGTCCGGATTTGGTTGCGACCGGCATGAGGTGCGCGGGCGTTTCGTCAAAGCGCGGATCCAATTTGGCCGGACAGCGCTCCAAAAAATGTACGTCCAGGCTGGCGTAGCCGTATTCCACCGAAATTCGGCCCGACATGCGGTAGACGCCACGGCGGCGGATGGCGTGGCGCGCCACGGCCGGCGGAAAAAGAACCACGTCGAAGATGCTGC
>JBEAQA010000003.1:0-7489 GCA_041164105.1 Bacteroidota bacterium
CTCCGAGCCAACCGGCAGAGCCAAAAGAATAGACCGCGTGTTCAATGACCAAAAAAGACATGTTGCGTTGCGTTTAGGTGCCGTCAATTTAGCACAAAGACGCTACGCTTCCCGCACTTAAAAGCTCGGCTTGCGTTTTTCGAGAAAAGCCGTCGTGCCTTCGGTAAATTCTGCGGTGGCAAAGCGGGCTCCGAACTCTTTGATCTCGGCCTCAAAGCCCGGTCCGCCCTCGGTGGCAGCATTGACGGTACGGATGATGGCCGCCTGCGCGTCTCCCGAAGCCTTGAGGAACTGGCGGGCCATGGTCTCGGCAGCCTCAAGGAGCTTTTCGGGCTCGTGGACCGCGTTCACCAAGCCCCAAGCCTCGGCCTTGGCCGCGTCAATCATGCTGGCGCTGAACATCAGTTCGAGCGCTCGTCCTTTGCCGACCAGCTGCACCAGGCGCTGCGTGCCGCCGTAGCCCGGAATCACCCCCAGTGAGGCCTCGGGCAAGCCCATTCGGGCTGTGGTGGCCGCCAAGCGCACGTGGCAGGCCATGGCCAGCTCCAGGCCGCCCCCCAAAGCAAATCCGTTAACCGCAGCGATGTAGGGCTTGCGCGCCTGCGCGATGCGGTTGAACAGCAGGTCGTGGCCGCGGCGGGCCAAGGCTTCGCCCTCAGCCGGGCTGTAGCCCGCAAATTCCGCAATGTCGGCCCCGGCGACAAAGCTCTTGGGGCCGGCACCCGTGAGCACCACCGCACGAACCTCGTCGTTGGCGTCCAACGCCACCACCTGCTCGTGGAGCGCTTGAATCGTCGGCGCGTTCAGCGCATTCAGCGCTTCGGGGCGGTCAATTGTGAGGAATGCGACGCGGTCGCGGACTTCGAGGCGTACAGTGGACATGGGCTTCGTGTTGGGTTGCGTGAATGGCGTACTTTGGCCACACCAAAGATACTTTCTGTGCTCAAGCGCCTTCAACGTTGGATTCAAGACAAGTCGGGCATCGGCGAAAACCGCGACGCCCTGGCCGTGCTTCGGCGGCGCGTCGATGCGTTGGCGGCGGTGCAGCAGCAGCACCTTCCGGAGACCTTGAGCCTTCCGTGGGTTCCCGAGCTTCCTGAAGGCGTTTCGCCGGCCGTTCACCGGGCCGACGCCATGTTCCGCTACCCGTTGAGCGTTTCGGGCGGAATCTGGACCCGCGCCGCCACCGAATACTTCGCCGCGGGGCGCGAACTCGCCCAAGTGGCTAAAAAATCAGCTCCGGGGGCGCAAAGTCTGCTCGATTTTGGCGGTGGATACGGCCGGGTGGGGCGCTTTCTCGCGGCGGAATTTCCGGCCGCCTCCCGCTGGGTCTACGACCCAAAAGCCGGCGCCATGGCCTTTCAGCAAGCCCACTGGGGTGCCCAACCCTGGAACGGCGACGCGGTGGACCTCGTCGTGGCGGGCTCGGTATTTACCCACCTGCGCCCTGCAGATGCGGCCACGGAGCTTCAGCGACTCCTCGGCGCCGTCCGAGCCCACGGATCAGCGATCATTACCCTGCACGACTTTAGCGCCGAAACCCAGGTGCATTCCGCCACCGAAGAATCTGCCTTACCGGAACTCGAAGACCAGCTCCAGCCCGAAGCCTACGCGAGCGTGTACTTCGCCGCCTCGGACTGGAACCGCCTCGTCCCCAACGGCTGGAACTACCGGGTACTGCCCGAGCGCTTTGGGGGCACCCAGCAAATTATCCTGCTTCAGCGCGCGGAATCCGCAGGTTGATCTCCGTGCCCTCGGAGCTCGAGGCCTCGATCCAAATTCGGCCGCCCATACCCTCGACGATGGACTTGACCATCGCCAAGCCCAGGCCGCTACCCGTAGATTTGGTCGTAAAGTGGGGGGCAAACACCGCTTCCCAGCGGTCGGCTGAAATTCCGGAACCGTTGTCGCGCACCGAAACCAGTACCTGGCCCTCGTCGTCGCGCACCGCCAGCGAAAGGGCCGCGTTTCGACCCTCGGGCAACGCGTCCAACGCGTTGTTCAGCAGGTTGTTGAATACGCGAAGCAGCGAGTCCTCCGTGCCCCGCACCACCCAATCCCCCTGCGGAATCGCCAGTTCCAAGCCCGGGTAGGCCAGTTGCACCCGGCGCAGCACGGCGTTCAGGTCCACCGGACGCAATTGGCCCGTCGTAATTCGAGCCAGCTCGCTAAAGTCCCCAGCCACGGCCGCCATCGCGTCAATTTGGGCGAGCATCGCCTCGGCGTACTCCTTGACTTCGCCCGCGCCCAGTTGGCCCGCGCGGCTGGCGTGCAGCTGCGTCATCAACCGCATCGGGGTAAGCGGATTCTTGATTTCGTGCGCCACCTGCTGGGCCATTTCGCGCCAGGCATTTTCTTTTTCGGCGAGGGCCAGCGCCTTGGCGTTTTCCTGCGTTTCGTGCACCATCCGGTTGTACGCGTCGACGAGGCGACCGATCTCGTCCTTGGACTTCCAGGCCACGGGGCGCGGATTGCTGGATCCGTCCTCGGGATTGCCCATCATGGCGTTACCCACCACCTCTAGGCCTTGGGTGATGCTGCGCGACAGCAAGTAGGCAAAATAGGTCGCGGCCACAAACAGCACGAGGTGCAGCCAGGCCAGCGCGCGAAAAAAGGCCATGTCCTCGAGCGGAATATCCAACTTCGAATTGTACGGAACCACCATCAATCCCACGGGCAGCCCCATGGCATCCGTGAGTTCCGCGGTGTACAAAAGCATCTCTTCGGCTGGGTCTTCATCAGGGCTCGAAATGCTCAAAACCTGATTTCGCCGGCTGTGCACCAATTCCGGCAGCCGCGGCGGAAGCACTCCCTCGTCCACCAGCGCCATGTTCGACGAAAGCAGCAGTTCGCCCCCCATGGTGTACAGCGCCACATCCATCTGGTGGATGCTGCTGATCGAACACAGCTCCTCGTGCAGTACGTTGAGCAAGTCGGCTTCGCTGATGTCTGCGCCCAGGGCGCGCTGCAGCTCGTGGGCCACATGCGCTTCGATGGCTTGCTCTTTGCGCTTCAGGCGCTCGCGGCGGTACTCGACCTCCTCGGCCTTAAAGTGCAGCAAACTCACGACGCCCGTCGCGCCAAAGCCCAGCACCACCAGCATAAACATGGCGATGAAAATTCGGGCGCGAAGGGTTAACCGCATAGCTGGAAGGATTTAGTCCAGCGCCTTGTCCAATTTTAGGGCCAAATGCGCGCGGTGGGCTTTGGTTTCCGCGTCCGTCCCCGGATTGCTGCGCACCAGTTGGCGGATCCGCTGAATTTGCGCGAGCGCCGCCGACTGCGACGGGCGGTCGTAGCCCGCGACTGGCTTTTCACCCAGTCCGGCGATGTCGATCAGGCGGTCCACGTACTCCAACTGCACATTTTGGCGGAACCCGTTCACCGACGTCGTCCAGTCCGCGGCAAAAAGCGCGTCAGTCAAATCAGCCGTCATGGCCGCGACACTGTACTGGTTGCCGTATAGCTTCGAATCGGTCAAGCGCTTCATCACGGCCGGATGCAGCAAGTGCGCGAGGACGTTGCGCTGAATGGCCAGGCTTCGGTCGTGCACCTTGGGGTCTTCGGTTTGGCTAAAGAAGCCAAATCCGCGGCGCTGCTGCTGCAGGTACTTCCACACGGGTTCGGCGGCAGCAAAGGCGTTGGGCGCAAACAAGTAGGTCCGCAGGGCGGTCATGGCGCGCTTCTGGTCAGCGAGCGAAACCGGCGTGAACGGATCCTTCGCCCCCGGCTGGCCATTGAATCCACGCTCGACGTAGACGCCGCCCACGTAGCGGCTGATCGCCGCCACCGCGTTGTTCATTTCTCCGCCCAAAATGGCGTAGGCCTGCACCAGCTCTTGGTAGCTCTGCCCGTCCTTGCGGTAGTTCTCGAGCAAGGTTCCGTACAAACGGTTGACCAGCTGCAGGCGCTCGACGCTGTAGGTGATGGCGTCGCCCGACATGTCGTTCACGTTGACGCGCGGATCAATGGCCTTGCCCGGCGACCGCATGTCATCCGCGTCGTTGCCAAACGTCAACGCCGGTTCGGTGCTGCGGGCCAAAATGGCGTTGAGGCGGGCCTCTTCGGCGTCGGCGTCGGCCAGAGCCGGGCTGTAGCCGTACTCAATGGCCCAGAGGTCGTAGGGGCCGGGCTTGGTCGTGAAGTACTGGCCCTGCTTGGTGGGGTCCAATGCGATGTTGACCGCCGGGTAATCCATTACCGAGCCCACCAAGCCCACCTGCTCGGTGAGCGCGCGGTTGTGAAGGTCCTTCGGCAGGTGAAGCTGCGACGCCTTCATGTTGTGGTTCAAGCCAAACGTGTGGCCCATTTCGTGCAGCACGAGGTAGTACAGCGATTCCTCGAGGTAGCGCTGCTTTTGCTCGTCCGTGGCACCGCCGGCTGCCAAGGCCTGCATGCCAAAAAGGGCCGACTGCTGCAAGTAGTGGCCGGCGCGGCAGGCTTCGTGGCCCTCAGCGTGCTCCTCGCCGTCTGTCGCCAGCGCATCGACCAAGCCCAGGTTGTTGTACAGGGCGGCCTGCTTCAGGCGGTTGGCCACAAACACGTACTCAAACATGATGTCGGCGCCCAAAATCTGGCCGGTGCGGGGGTTCGTAAAGCTCGGGCCGTAGCCACCAAACGGCGGAAACGGACTGGACGTCCAGCGCAGCACGTTGTAGCGAATGTCGCCGGCATCCCAATCCGCCGAATCCGGCTGAACCTTAACCACCACGGCATTCCGGAATCCGGCCTTTTCGAACGCCTCGTTCCACGCGGCCCCGGCGCGCTGGATCACGTCGCGGAACTCGACCGGGGTCGTGTTCTCAATCCACCACGTAATGGGCTCTACGGGCTCGCTAATGGCCTCCTCCGGGTTTTTCGGAATAAGCTTCCAGCGGTTGATCACGTCGCGGTAGTTCGCGGCCAACGGCGAAGTCATGTCGTTGACTTGCTGGCCAAAGTAGCCTACGCGCGGATCGTCACGGCGCGGAACAAAATCGTCCGCCGGCATCGCCAAAATGCTGTGCTGCAGGCGCACCGTCACGTAGCGCGAATCCGTCACGTCGGGACCTCCCCCGGCCGCATTGACGTTGTCGTAGACGAGGTCCACGACCACGTCGGTATTCTCGGGATAGCTCCGCAGCTTCACCACCCGCGACTTGCTCTTGCTCAGGTTGCCCAGGGCGAATCCGCGGCTTCCGGGCTGCGCGGGCGGTTTAATGCGGTCCAGGGCCTCGCCCAAAAACAGGTTGGTGGCCTCAATCAAGATTTCGCCCTTGACCTTGTCTTCGGCGACAATTTTTTCGCTCAACAGCACCGCCGGACTGATGTTGGCCTCGGCCGCCTTACTTAGTGCGGAATTCGGATCAAAGTAGTATCCCGTGTTCTGGGTTTCAAACTGAATTTGATCAAAGTAGCGGCGCACCGTGAACACCTCGTTGGCCCGGAACGAGCCGCGGTTAAAGCCCACCGACGCCACGCCGTTTTCCGCGTAGCTCCAGTAAATAAATTCTTGGCCCAATTGGTCGGCGCTCAGCTTGAGGTATAGCTTGCCGTCCGTCGTGTCTTGGTAGACCTTCATCAACCCGTCGTGGGCTACGGCATTCTTAAGCTTGGACGCAATGGTCACCTTTTTCTCGGACGGAGCCGGCGCCGCCGCCGGCGCTTTCGATTTTTTAGATGACTTGGATTGAGCTTGAGCGTGGGGTGCGGCCAACGTCAAAGCGGCCAGCACGAGGGCGGAACGAATAGCGGTCTTCATCCGACCAAGATAATTCCCGTTCGCCTATGCCCTGACGTCCCGACAGGGGCCAAAAAAAAACAGGCCCCCGAAAGGGCCTGAAAAAAACACAAAACTGAAGTGCTGCGTTAGCCGTTGAGGGCTTCGGCACCGCCGACAATCTCGAGAATCTCGTTGGTAATCGCCGCTTGGCGCGCCTTGTTGTAGTCCAACTTGAGGCCGTCGCGCATGCTCTTGGCGTTGTCCGTGGCCTTGTGCATCGCCGTCATCCGAGCTCCGTGCTCTGAAGCCTGAGAATCCAGCAACGCCTTAAAAAACTGCATGTGGATGTGGGTCGGAATCAAGCTGAGCAGCAAGTCTTCCTTGTTCGGCTCGTAGATGTAGTCGCCGCCCGCCGCCGTTGCCGGCACTTGGATCGGAAGCACCACCTCTTCTTGAATGAGCTGTACCGCCGCATTCTTGAACTGGTTGTACACGACAATCACCTGGTCGTAGGTCCCGTCAACAAACTTGTCCATGGCGTCCTGCGCAATGCCGCGCGCCGCTTCAAACGTCACGTTGGCCACGGCGTCGATGTCACTGCCTGTGAGGTTATCCAACTTGCGGAGCTGGTCGCGGCCCTTCTTGCCCACGGCAAAGAGGTCCACCGCGATACCCTGGGCCGTCAGGCGGTCCATAACCACTTTGGCGCGCTTGAGCACCGACGAGTTAAAGGCACCGCAAAGCCCGCGGTTGGCCGTCATCGGAACCAGCAGCACGCGCTGCACGGGACGCTGGGCCACAAAGGGATTCTCCGAAGCGTCGAGCGTAGCGCTGACGTTCGCCATGAGCACACCAAGTTTTTCCGCGTACGGACGCATTTGAACAATGGCATCCTGCGAGCGCTTCAGCTTGGCCGCCGACACCATTTTCATGGCCGACGTGATCTGCATCGTGCTGGATACCGACGTAATGCGGTTGCGGAGTTCCTTGAGGTTCGCCATCGCTTAAAACTTAGTTGGCGTAGGCCGGAATAATTTCTTTGGCAGCGGCTTCAATGGTACCGATTTCGGCATCGCCCCAGGCTCCGCCGCGGATGGCGTCGAGCACGTTGCGGTGCTTGGCCTCCATGTACTCAATGAATGCGTTCTCAAAAGCCTTCACTTGGTTCACCGGAACATTGTTGAGCATGCCCTTGGTTCCGATGTAGATGATGGCCACCTGCTTCTCAACGCTCATCGGCGAATTCACCAACTGCTTGAGGATCTCCACGTTGCGGCGACCCTTGTTGATTACGTTCATCGTAGCAGCGTCAAGGTCCGAACCGAACTTGGCAAAGGCCTCGAGTTCGCGGTACTGCGCCTGGTCCAGCTTCAAGGTACCGGCTACCTTCTTCATCGGCTTGATTTGCGCGGAACCTCCAACGCGCGATACCGAGATACCCACGTTGATGGCCGGACGCACGCCCGAGTTGAACAGGTCAGCTTCCAAGAAGATCTGGCCGTCGGTAATCGAAATTACGTTGGTCGGGATGTAGGCCGAAACGTCGCCCGCTTGGGTTTCGATGATCGGAAGGGCCGTCAGCGAACCGCCGCCCTTAACCTTGCCCTTCAGTGATTCCGGCAAGTCGTTCATCTGCGACGCAATGGCGTCGTCCTTGATGACCTTGGCGGCGCGCTCGAGCAAGCGGCTGTGCAGGTAGAATACGTCACCCGGGTAGGCTTCGCGGCCCGGAGGACGGCGGAGCAGCAGCGACACCTCGCGGTAGGCCACAGCCTGCTTCGAAAGGTC
>JBEAQA010000004.1:0-16659 GCA_041164105.1 Bacteroidota bacterium
GCGGCTTCGACAGTACCTCACGGGTGGCCACGGTGCGCCTGGACGTGCGGGCGGAATCCAGCCAAAGCAATGCCGTGGGCGTGGCCGTCTACCTCAAGGAGTCGGGCATCGTCTCGCCCCAACTGTTGCCGGACCAAACCCGCGATCCGAACTACATGCACTACAACGTCTTTCGGTCAGCTCCCTGGGGACCTTTTGGCCAAGAGGTCTGGGCGGCCGGAGCGGCCACTTCCGGCCAAACCGTGACGCTCGACGCCTCAGCCACCTTGGACGCGGCCTGGAATGCCCACCACATGAAGTGGGTGGCCATAGCCTTCGACAAAACGAGCAACCGCGTGCTTCAAGCGGTGCAGATCGACGTCAAGTAGGGCGTTCGCCAAAGGCGGCTAGCGCATTTCGCTGAATGCGTTCCAAGCCGGTACGCGCGGCGGCGGATCGGCCAAAGGCCGCTTCAAACGCCGTTTCGCTGGCGTCCAACCAGTCCGAAATCGACCAACTCACCCAGCTGCCCGGGGCAAACTTCGGTTCTTCGTGGGGCGTGGCGTGGCGGTTCCACGGACAGACTTCCTGGCAGATGTCGCAGCCGAATACCCAGGGATGAACGGATTCCGCCATCTCGCGCGGAAGCGCTCCGTGCAGCTCAATCGTCGCGTGGCTGATGCAGCGGGCGCTGTCCACCACTTGGGGAGCAATAATGGCCTGCGTCGGACAGGCATCCAGGCAACGGGTGCAGGTTCCGCAGTGGTCCGCCACCGGCAGGTCCGGCACAAAATCGTAGTCGACGACGAGCTCCGCCAAAAAGAAGTAGGAGCCCGCATTTTTGCGGAGGACCAGCGAATTTTTTCCGACCCAACCGAGCCCGCTGCGCTCCGCCCAGGCGCGCTCCATCACGGGCGCGCTGTCGACAAAGCACCGCCCGTCGATGGCCCCGACGGCGCTCCGCAGGGCGTCCAGCAGCTCAAACAGACGATCCTTGACGACCCGATGGTAGTCCTCGCCGTAGGCGTAGCGGGCCACGCGCGGGCGGCCGTCGGCCTCGAGCTCAGACGGTTCCGGATAGTAGTTGAATGCCAAGCTAACAACTGACCGGGCGCCGGGCACCAGCAAGCGCGGATCCAGGCGCTTGTCAAAGTGGTTGGCCATGTAGCCCATGCTGCCGTGCAGGCCGCGAGCCAGCCATTCCTCGAGCCTCGGGGCCTCGTCCGCCAAAAAATCAGCGCGGGCGACGCGCGCCTCCATGAATCCCAAGCGAAGGGCCTCGCGCTTTAAAAACTGCGTGGCTTCGGTTCGCGTCATGAAAAAAGGTCGGGACCGCCCGAAGGCGTGCGTCCTAAGTGCTTGTAGGCCTTGTCCATGGCCATCCGGCCGCGGGGGGTCCGCGCCAAATAGCCCTCTTGAATGAGGTAGGGCTCGTAGACCTCTTCGAGCGTTTCGGCCTGCTCGCCCACCGCCGTGGCCAGCGTGCTCAGGCCTACGGGACCGCCGCGGAATTTATCAATGAGCGTCGTCAATATCCGATTGTCCATTTCGTCCAATCCGTGGGTATCGACGTCCAGCGCGTCCATTCCGAACCGGGCAATCTCAAGATCCACCGAAGTGGCTCCGCGCACTTGCGCGAAATCCCGAAGCCGGCGAAGCAGGGCGTTGGCGATGCGGGGCGTGCCACGGCTCCTACGGGCCACTTCGATGGCCGCCTCGGCCTCGATGCCCATATTTAAAATGGCCGCCGAGCGCTCGACAATCGTCGAAAGCAGCTCGACGCTGTAGTATTCCAATCGGGCGGCAATTCCGAAGCGCGCACGGAGCGGCGACGTCAGCAAACCGCTGCGCGTAGTGGCCCCAATCAGCGTGAAGGGCTTCAACTTGATTTGGACCGACCGCGCCGCCGGACCGGACTCGAGCATAATGTCGATCTGGTAGTCCTCCATGGCACTGTACAAGTACTCCTCGACGACCGGACTCAGGCGGTGAATCTCATCGATGAACAGGACGTCGTTGGCGTCAAGGCTCGTCAGCAAGCCCGCAAGGTCGCCCGGCTTGTCGAGCACCGGGCCGCTGGTGAGCTTGAGTGCGGAGCCCAGTTCTCCGGCGATAATGTGGGCCAACGTGGTCTTTCCCAGTCCGGGAGGCCCGTGCAGCAGCACGTGGTCCAGCGCCTCTTCGCGCAGCCGCGCAGCCTGCACAAAAACCTTCAGGTTTTCAAGCACTTTAGCTTGACCGGCAAAGTCGTCGAAGCGCGCGGGGCGCAAGCGTTGCTCCGCTTCGCGATCGTCCATGCCCGCCGTCGAGGCGTCGTGCAAAAAATCCACCATAGCACAAATGTAAACGGCCGCTCGGGGAATCCGGGCGGCCGTTCAACGAACTTATTAAACGCTTAGTGGGCGTGCTCGCCGTCCTTGAGCGGCGTAGTCTGCGGCACAAAATCCTCGTCGTGTCCGGGCTTGCTGTAGTCGTAGGCCCAACGGTGAACTTCGGGGATGGCGCCGGGCCAGTTGCCGTGGATGTGCTCGACCGGTGTGGTCCACTCCAACGTATTCGACTTCCACGGGTTTTGCGGAGCCTTCGGGCCGCGCCACATCGAGTAGAAGAAGTTGAAGATGAAGATCAGCTGGGCTATACCGCCCGCGATGGCAAACATCGTGATGATCACGTTGATGTCCTGCAGCTCATCGAAGATGGGGAATTCCGCGTTGCTGTAGTAGCGGCGGGGAAGACCTGCCAGACCCGTGAAGTGCATCGGGAAGAACACCCCGTACGCGCTCACAAACGTCAACCAGAAGTGCAGGTAGCCCATCGACTTGTTCATCATGCGGCCGTACATCTTGGGGAACCAGTGGTACACGCCCGCGAACATTCCGAAGATGGCCGAAAGACCCATTACGATGTGGAAGTGTGCTACGACGAAGTAGGTATCGTGCACGTTGATGTCGAGGGCCGAGTCACCCAGGATGATTCCGGTCAAACCGCCCGCCACGAAGGTGGACACCAAGCCAATGGAGAACAGCATCGCCGGAGTGTACTGGATGTTGCCCTTCCACAGCGTAGTGATGTAGTTAAAGGCCTTTACCGCCGACGGGATGGCAATCAAAAGCGTCGTGAACGTAAACACGGAACCGAGGAACGGATTCATGCCCGTCACAAACATGTGGTGGCCCCACACGATGAACGACAGGAAGGCGATGGCCAGGATCGAACCGATCATCGCGCGGTAGCCGAAGATGGGCTTGCGGGCGTTGGTCGCGATAACCTCGGACGTGATGCCCAAGGCCGGCAGCAGGATGATGTACACCTCGGGGTGACCGAGGAACCAGAACAAGTGCTCGTACAAAACGGGGCTACCGCCTTGATTGCTGAGCAATTCACCGGCAACCATAATGTCGCTGAGGTAGAACGAGGTTCCGAGCAAGCGGTCCATCATGAGCAGCAAGGCGGCGCTCAGCAGTACCGGGAACGAAAGCACGCCAAGGATGGCGGTCACCATGAAGGCCCAAATGGTCAGCGGCAAGCGCGTCATGCTCATTCCCTTGGTACGCAGGTTGATCACCGTGACGATGTAGTTCAGTGAACCCAGCAGCGAGCCGGCAATGAAGAAGGTCATAGAAACCAACCACAGCGTCATACCAGCACCCGAGCCCGGCATTGCTTGCGGAAGGGCGCTCAACGGCGGGTACACGGTCCAACCGCCCGAAGCGGGTCCCGTTTCGACAAACAGCGAAACGACCATAATTACCGATGAAATCGCAAAGAACCAGTACGACAGCATGTTCAAGAAACCCGAAGCCATGTCGCGCGCACCGATTTGCAACGGAATGAGCAGGTTCGAGAAGGTTCCGCTCAAACCGGCGGTCAGTACGAAGAACACCATGATGGTACCGTGAATGGTCACCAGAGCCAGGTACATGTTTGGATCCATGACGCCGTCCGGGGCCCACTTACCCAAGAACGTCTCAAGAATCGGGAAGCTCTCGCCCGGCCACGCCAGCTGAAGGCGGAACAGCATGGACATGAACACCCCAATGATGCCCATAAACATGCCCGTGACCAGGAACTGCTTCCCGATCATCTTGTGGTCCATCGAGAATACGTACTTCGTCCAGAAGTTCTCGGTGTGGTGCTCGTGGTCGTGGTGTTCGTCGTGAGCGTGTGCGTCGTGTGCGTGATCAGCCATATTCGTCGTTCGTTTCAGGTATTACAACAATTCAGCAATAGTCTTTTGTTCAGCGAGCCACTTCTGGTACTCGGCTTCGGTTTCTACCACAATGTTCATTTGCATGTTGTAGTGGGCGGAACCGCAAATCTTGTTGCACAAGAGGATGTAGTCGTAGGCGTAGGCCTCCTCACCCTTGGCGGTGCGGATGTCGTTGATGCGCTTCACTTTAGCCTGTACGTCGGCATCTTGGCGCATCTCGGCCGTCGTTACCGTTGGCGTAAACTGGAACTGGGTCGTCATACCCGGAACGCAGTTCATCTGAGCGCGGAAGTGCGGCATATAGGCCGAGTGAATGACGTCCTGCGAGCGGAACTTGAACAGCACTGGGCGACCCACCGGAAGGTGAATTTCGGTAGCCACCTTGTCGTCCGCGGCCAGTACGTCCAGGGTGTCTACACCTAAAACGTTAACATCCTTAATCAAGCGCACATTGGCAAAGCCCAACTTGTTGTCAGCGCCTGCGTAGCGAGCTGTCCACTTGAACTGCTGCGCGTACACCTCGATCACCAAGGGCTCCTGCTCGTTCGTGGGGTTCATGGTCTTGGACCACGTGGTCATACCGTAAATGATCAGTACGGCCAGAACGAGCGCCGGAACAATCGTCCAAATGAACTCGAGTCGGTTGTTGTGCTCATAGAACGTGGCCTTGCGGTCCGCTGCTCCGCGGTACTTCCATGCGAAGTAGAACAGAATGGGCTGAACCACCACGAACATGGCCATGATGACGTACATCGAGATGTTGAAGAGGTTGTCGATGTCGTTGCCGTGCATCGACGCCGACTTGGGCAGCATGACCTTGCCCCAAGTGGCCAGCATCCAAAAGAAGGCCACCATCAAGCCGATACCAAAAAGCAGCATCAACCAACCTTGGCTGTTGTTGTCGCGGTCCGTAACCTCGTATTCGGCGCGCTTGCGGGCCTTAGACGAGAGCTCAAAAATGCGCATGAGCTGAAGGGCTGTCAGCACAGCCAGTACAAGGACGATAAGGGTCATAGTTCCAGACATAAACGTTACTTTTTCGGCGTCCAATTATTGGTGGAAGTGCTCGCTCTCGGTGAGCATCGGGTGGTTCTTCAATTTGAGCGGAGCTTTCGCCAATTGGCTCAGAGTCACCCAAAGGAACAGGCCGGCGTAAAAGAGGATTCCGCCCAGTTCCGCAAAACCAAAACCGTAGTCGTAGCCCACAGCGCCTGGCATAATCATGATGTAGTGGTCCATCCAGTGTCCAGCAAGCACAAATGCGGCGGCCAATCCGATGAATCCAAAGATGCGCTTGGCATCACGCGACATCAGTACCAGAATCGGGAAGATGAAGTTCATGGCCACCATCGCTACGAAGAGCGGCTTGTACTCGCCCTTAAAGCGCGGCAGGTAGTACGTAACCTCTTCCGGAATGTTGGAGTACCAAATCAGCATGTACTGGCTGAACCACAGGTAGGTCCAGAATACGCTGAAGGCAAACATGAATTTTCCGAGGTCGTGCTGGTGGTTGGCGTTGATCCACGGAAGGTGGTTGTTCAAGCGCAGGTACATCACCAAGAGGTTCAGCACCGTCATGGCCGTCACAAACATACCTGCGAAGGTGTACCAGCCAAACAGCGTAGAGAACCAGTGCGTGTCAATCGACATCACCCAGTCCCAGGCGCTCGTCGACGACGTTACCGCGTAGAGTACGATGAACGTGGCCGCCAACTTGCGCTGCGTAAAGAACATGTTCTGGCCCTTGGGCAGTGCGTCCTCTTTGATGCTGTTGCGGCGGAGCAAGTACGCGGCGCCAGCCCAAATCACGAGGTAGGCCAAGGTGCGGATGGTAAAGAACGGCACGTTCAAGTAGCCCTCCTTACCGGCAATAATGGGGTCGTAATTAGCGCTAGCAGGATCCATAATTCCTTCGGCCATCCAGTGCCAGAGGTGGTGCATGTGCATGCCGCCCGTGACCGCCAAAAAGAGGATTCCGAGCAACGGAATGCCGACAAACATCGCTACCGCTTCAAATACGCGAATCAAGCCAGCCGACCAGCCCACCTGAGCGGCGTACTGAATGGCGAGAAAGAAGAGCGTACCGATGCCAATGCCCAAAAAGAAGATGCTGTTCACCAAGAACGCAGCCCAGGGGCGGTTGGCGCTCAGGTCGTGCGACGCACCGTGGCCGGCTTCGGCGTGGGCGTCGTGGCCTTCAGCGGAATGAGCCGCTTCATCGGCATGCGCCGCTTCGGCGTGATCGCCGTGGGCTTCATCGGCGTGCACCTCGGCCGCAGGAGCTGCCTCCGCATTCGCTGCTTCGTGCGCTTCCTCAGCATGAGCTTCTTCAGCGTGCGCTTCTTCAGGGTGCGCTTCTTCAGCGTGCGCCTCGGCCGCAGGGGCCGCTTCAGCATGTGCCTCTTCCGCATGGGCCGCTACCGCGTGGCCGTCGTGGCCTTCCGCAGCGTGCGACGAGTAATCCGTGTTAAAGCCGATGAGCAAGAACACCAAGCCAACCAGCGTCAAAGCGCCGGCGAGCAATTTCATTTTCGAAGTGAATACAAACATCTCGTCTTGTCGATTTTATTAGGCAGCGGGTTCGGCTGGAGTTGCGGCGGCAGCGCCCGGAGCTTGGTCCTGGCGGAGCTTCCACACGTACTTAATGATCTTCCAACGCTCCTCGTAGTTCAGCTGCGACGCATGGCTACCCATGTTGTTCTTGCCGTACATGATGACGTGGTAGATGCTTCCCGGAGTGATGTCCGGAAGCTTGTCGGCCCCATAGCCCGGGATGCCCAAAATCTTCTCGCGCTGCATCAGGATTCCGTTGCCGTCCCCCTTTTCGCCATGGCAGTGCGAACAGAACTGCGTGTACAATTGCTTGCCCGCTTCGGCATCCAACGTTTCGTAGTACGCCGGAACCTCCGTGTTGGCGCGCGACGCCGCGTAGCCCTCGTTGCTGTTCGGAATGGTGTACGGAACGTATCCGCGCGGAACCGTGCCCTCGACCGGTGTACGGGCCGTTCCCGGCTCGTAGGTCTGGTGCGACGGCGAACGGTACATGTCGTCCATGTAGGTGTAGCCCGGAGTGGACTTATCCATGTTGCACGAGGACAGTGCTACCGCACATCCTGCAACCCAAAGAATCATCGTAGTACGCATATCGCTTAAGCTTCAGCAATTTCAACGGCACCCGACTTCTTGAGCACGTCCACCAGGCCCTCGGCCGCGGGCAACTCGACCATAAAGTAGTCGTCCGTGGTGCGCGGATCCGGATTCTGAGCGTTGGCTCCCGGGTACAATCCATTAATAACCAAGTAGGTCCACACCATGAGGTGGGCCGCAAAGAATACGGTCAACTCGAACAAGATGGGCACAAACGCCGGCATGTTCATTCCCCAGTTGTAGTTGGGCTTGCCGCCAATGTTTTGGGGCCAGTCGTTGATCATCATGAACCACGTGAGGGTTACCGCAGTCGTCAGTCCGAGCAAGCCGTACATAAAGGCCGCCATGGCGATGCGTGTCTCTTTAAGACCCATGGCCTTATCAAGCCCGTGCACCGGGAACGGGGTGTAAACCTCCGAAATCTTGTATCCCGCCGAACGGATCTCTTTTACGGCCGAGATGAGCACGTCGTCGTCGTGGTACAACGCGCGAACTACCGGGGTAGCATCAGTGGTGTGCGCCATGGTCGCTGTGGTGTTTTTTCTGGGCTTCGCCCGAAGTTTTCAAAATGGTCTTGAGTTCGGCCTGCGCAATGACCGGGAAGGTGCGCGCGTAGAGCAAGAAGAGCACGAAGAAGAAGCCAATCGTACCCACGAAGATGCCCACGTCGACAAACGAAGGTGAGAACATCGACCAGCTCGAAGGCAGGTAGTCGCGGTGCAGCGAAGTGACGATGATCACGAAGCGCTCAAACCACATACCGATGTTTACGACAATCGAAATCACAAACGTGAACACCAGGTTGGTGCGCAGCTTCTTGAACCACATGAACTGCGGGCTGAACACGTTGCACGTCATCATCGACCAGTAGGCCCACCAGTAGGGACCGGTAGCGCGGTTGAGGAAGGCGTACTGCTCGTACTCCACCCCGCTGTACCATGCAATGAACAGCTCCGTGATGTAGGCCACACCCACAATCGAACCCGTAACCATGATGATGATGTTCATCATCTCGATGTGCTGGACCGTGATGTAGTCCTCCATCTTAAACACCTTGCGCACAATGAGCAACAGGGTTTGTACCATGGCAAAGCCCGAGAAGATGGCGCCCGCTACGAAGTACGGAGGGAAGATCGTCGTGTGCCATCCCGGAATAACCGAAGTAGCAAAGTCCATCGATACGATCGTGTGTACCGAAAGAACCAGCGGCGTCGCAAGACCTGCAAGCACCAGCGAAACTTCTTCGAAGCGCTGCCATGCCTTGGCCTTACCGCCCCATCCAAACGACAGGATCTTGTAAATGTGCTTCTGCACCGGGTTCACCGCGCGGTCGCGCACCATGGCGAAATCCGGAATCAGACCTACGTACCAGAACACCACCGACACCGAGAGGTAGGTCGAGATGGCGAATACGTCCCAAAGCAGCGGCGAGTTGAAGTTCACCCACAGCGAACCGAACTGGTTGGGGATTGGAAGAACCCAGTAGGCCATCCACACGCGTCCCATGTGGAATACGGGGAACAAACCGGCCTGAACTACCGAGAAAATGGTCATGGCTTCCGCCGATCGGTTGATCGCCATGCGCCAGCGCTGGCGGAACAGCAGAAGTACCGCAGAGATCAAGGTTCCGGCGTGGCCGATACCTACCCACCATACGAAGTTGGTGATGTCCCATGCCCAACCGACAGTCTTGTTCAGGCCCCAAACACCGATTCCGGTGCCGACGGTGTAGGCCAGTGAGCCCACGCCCCAAAGGAACATGACCAAGGCGATGCTGAACACCATCCACCACGAGCGCGGTGCCGGGTTTTCAATCGGACGAACAACGTCTTCCGTGATCTGGTTGTAGCTCTTATCGCCTAGGATAAGTGGCTGACGTACAGGTGATTCGTAGTGCATATCGATTAGGCGTTGCGAACTTTAGTCAGGTAGAATACCGAAGGCTGCGTGCCGACTTCCTCGAGGAGGTGGTAGGCTCGGGCATCCGCCTTGGCCGCGCGCACGGCGCTCTTTGCGTTGTTGACGTCGCCAAACGTGATGGCTCCGCTGTCGCAAGCCTCCGCACAGGCGGTCGTGAACACGCCGTCCTCCAAGGGCTGTCCGGCCTTCTTGGCCTCGAGCTTGGCGTACTGGACGCGCTGGATGCACATCGTGCACTTTTCCATAACACCGCGCGAACGAACCGTCACGTCAGGGTTCAGGACCATGCGGCCGTAGTCGTCTTGCGCGGGGTTCACGTCAGCAAACTGCTCGTTCGCCATGTAGTTGAACCAGTTGAAGCGGCGCACCTTGTAGGGGCAGTTGTTGGCGCAGTAGCGGGTTCCGATGCAGCGGTTGTAGGCCATGTGGTTCAGGCCTTCGCGCGAGTGCACCGTGGCACCCACCGGACATACCGTCTCACAGGGCGCGTGGTTGCAGTGCTGGCACATTACCGGCTGGAACACCACCGAAGGCGACTCTGAAGGCTCTTCCATCTTGGCGTACATCTCGATGCCACCGATGTTTTCCTCTTCAGCGCGCTCCTTGCTCATGTCGCTGCTGTAGTAGCGGTCGATGCGCAGCCAGTGCATGTCGCGCAGGTTGCGGATCTCTTGCTTGCCGACGACCGGAACGTTGTTCTCGATGTGGCAGGCTACCACACAGGCTCCACAGCCCGTGCAGCTGTTGAGGTCGATGCTCATGTTCCACATGTGCATCGTTTCGTGGTCGTGGTCGGCCCACAAATTGGCTTCTTCCGAAGTTTTGTGGCCGTCAATCGTGTGGAACGTCGGCTTCTCGTTCCAGTTGGTTCCGCTCGGATCCGCGATAAAGTCGGCGAGGCTCACCTCGTTGACGATGCGGCGGCCCATCATGGTGTGGCCCAACTGTACCGTGGCAAACTCGTGCATGCCTTCGGCCTTCGTGATTTCTACGGCGGCGGAACCTGCGGTAGCACCCAAGGCGTAGGCACTGACGCCCATACCGTTGGCTACCTTACCGGCAGCGCTGCGTCCGTAGCCGTAGGCCAAGCCCACCGTTCCGGCCGTCTGGCCCGGCTGAATGAATACGGGTACGTTCTCGAGTACGCGGTTGCCCACTTTGACGGTAGCGTAGCTGCCGTCGAGCGAACCGTCGCTGTTGGTCTCGTTCTCAAAGCCCAAGGCCAACGCGTCGGCGGCGGCCATGGTCAAGTAGTTGTCCCACGTCAAGCGCGTCACGGGATCCGGAAGCTCGTGCAACCACGGGTTGTTCGCCTGGAAGCCCGCGCCCACGGCATTTTCGTACAGGGCGAGTTCCATTCCTTCGGCGGGCTTGCCCACTTTGGCACTTGAGGCCAAGGCTGCCGCGGCACCGGCCGAAGCTCCGGCAATGCTGCCCGAAGTCACGCTGGCTCCGCCGTCGTGCAGCGTTTGGTTCCAGTTCAAGCCCATGGCCGTGGCGGAAGCCGCAACCTGGTCCTTCGCCGAACGTCCGTCGCCCGAAAGGGCTCCGAGTACTTCGAGCAGCGACTTGCTGTCAAACAGGTTCTTGATGGTCGGCTGAGCCACCGTGTACTCGCCGGCTACCGGACGGAAGTCCGACCACGCCTCGAGGAAGTGGGGTTCAGGCGCAGCAGCGGTACAAAGGGCTGCCGTCTCGTCCATGCGGTCCGTCAGCGTCCAGCTGAACGTCGCACCCTTAATCGCCTCGGCGAAGTCCGGGCGGAAGTAAACCGGGTTCGTTCCGGCCACCAGCAGGGCACCTACGCGCTTCGCCTTAAGGTCCGAAATCAAGTTGGCCAAACGAGCCTCGTTGCCGCGGCGGACGTAGACCGGCTTGTCGGTACGCAATGTGCTGCCAAACGCTCCGATCAGCGCGTTCAACGCAGCCGCGAGCTTCGCTTGGTTGGCGTCGTCGCCACCGACCAGCACGACGGCCTTGCCGTTGGACGACTTGAGCTCGCCGGCAATCGACTTCAGGGCCTTCGTCAGGTCGTCGCGAAGAGCTACCGAAGCAGCGCTACCGCCCAATTGATTAACGAGGTAGGCCAACGCACCCGAAACTTCGGACGGCTTGATTTTGATGCGCTTGTCGGCATTTGATCCGGTCAGCGAAAGGTTGCTCTCGAGCTCTACGTGGCGCAGCATGCCCTGCCCCGGCTTGCGGCGGGTGGCGTAGTCGCTGCTGAGCTGCTGGGCCATGCCGCCTCCGAGGAAGTCGCTGCCCATCGACACCACCAAGTTGGCGGCCGTAAGGTCCACGTACGGAAGCGCGCGAACGCCGGTCAGGGATTCCCAAACGTCGAGGGCGTTGGACTGCGAAATGGCGTCAAACTCCACATGCTGGAAGTTGGCGTAGCGCTGGCGAAGGCGCTCAATGGCCGACTGAAGGGCCGGACTGAACACGCTCGAGGTCAAAAGGACAAACTGCGTTCCCTGAGCCAGGGCCGCGTCGGCTGCCTTCTGCAGGGAGGCCTCTACGGTAGCCCAGTCGCTGTCTTTGCCATTGAGCACGGGGCCGCGCAGGCGAGCCGAGTCGTAGAGCGAAAGCACACTGGCTTGGGCACGGGCATTGGTTCCGCGATTGAAGCGGCCGGCGTCGCCCGGTTCGATCTTGATGGGGCGACCTTCGCGGGTCTTGACCAGCACTGAGGCGTAGTCCTGACCGTCGGTGTAGGCCGTTGCGTAGAACGACGGAACACCCGGTGTCAAGCTGTCGGGCTTGACGACGTAGGGAACACTCTCAATAACCGGCTGCTCGCAGGCCGCCAACGTTGCCGCGGCGGTGCTGAAGCCCAAAAACTTCAAAAAGTCACGGCGGCTCGTTTGGGCCTCCATGCTGCGCTCGTCGGCCAAAAAGACGTCGGCCGGGATGTCTTGCGCGAATTCATTCTCTGCCAGTCGCTGCGCCACCTCGGTGTTCGCGAGCTGGTCAAAGCTCTTCCAGTACACTTTATTACTTGCCATAGGATTCTTCGCTTAGTAGTGGCACTTGCCGCATTCAAGGCCGCCAATGCTGGCTGCCGTAATTTTTTCGTTGTGGAAGCGCTCGGCGAGGCGATCGCTAATTGAGGCGGAACCGTCGATGGCGCCGGCGTAGTAGCCGTTGTCGCCCTTGATTTCGGTTTCGCGGTGGCAGTTGATGCACCATCCCATCGTCAGCTCGCTGAACTGGTACACCTCTTCCATTTCTTGTACCGGGCCGTGGCAGGTCTGGCACTCCACTTGGCCGGCAGAAACGTGCTGGGCGTGGTTGAAGTAGGCCAGATCGGGCAAGTTGTGAATGCGGATCCACTGGATCGGCTTCTGCTCGTAGCCTTCGATGTACGTGCGGGCTTCGGGATCCCAACCAATCGCGGCGTAAATCTTAGCGATCTCGGGCGAACGCTCGCCGCCGTACTTCGGGTTGCCTGCGGCGTCCACGATCTCGGATCCGTCAATGTACATGTGGCAGTTCATGCACACATTCGCTGAAGGAATGCCCGAGTGCTTGCTGTGGCGCGCGCTGCTGTGGCAGTAGTTGCAGTCCACGCCGTTGTCGCCCGCGTGGATCTTGTGGCTGAACGCAATCGGCTGGGCCGGCTGGTAGTTCTGCTCCATGCCCACACTCATTAAGAAGGCGTACAAAGCGTAGAGGAAGCCCAGGGCGACCACTACCGTCAAGAAGGTCATGAAGCGCTTGTTGGCGACCAAAATCTTGGTCACAATGTCGAGGTCCTCGAACAGGGACGTCGGCTCTTCGCCGTTGAGCTGCTTCAGGGTGTTCCGCACGCGGAGCAACAGCACCAAGTTGATGAGCAAGAAGCCGCCCAGCAGGTACACCAACCACGGAGACTCGCTCGAACCGCCCTCGGCAGGAGCCGCTACCGCATCGGCCGCCGGCGCCGGTGCCGCTTTCTTGTCGCCCTCGGCCGTGTAGGCCAGAATGCTCTTAATGTCGTCGTCGCTCAGGGACGGGAAGGCCTGCATGACCGAACCGCCGTACTCTTCAAAAATGGCCTTCGCATCCTTGTCGCCCGAGGCGCGGAACTCCGCATTGTTGCGGACCCACTTGAGCAGCCACTCCTCGGAACGGCGCTGGGTGACGTCGCCAAGGGCGGGACCAACCAGCTTTTTGTCGAGCTTGTGGCAGCTCGCACAGTTGGCTTTAAAGAGCTTTTTGCCGGCTTCGGCGCTGACCTCTCCCGAGGCAGAAATGCTTAACAGACTGATTGACAGAATCGTAAGGAACGAGCGTCGAATCAGCGAGGCAAATGGTACGAATCGCATGCGCATACTGAGGTGTAATCTGTGGCTTTTTAGGGCCTCGCAAAAGTACAACACAACAAGCTCGGGCATATTTATTCCCGACCTCGGCATTTTTAATTTAAAATCGTTCTAAAGAAGTGTGCGGAACCGGCGGGGTCCTCAAAAATTCCGCTACTTTTGTCGGGATGCTTGCAACCCTATTGGCCCTACAAATGATGTGCTCGGATTCCGTGATTCTCGGAACCGGGGCGGAATTGGATCGCGCCGTGCAGCGCGGCATTACGACGCAGCAAAGTGCGGCCAAATCCAACGTAAACCAAGGCGCGGAGCGCTACAGTGTCCAGGTGTACGCCGGACGCCGAGCGGACGCCAACGCCATGTTTGCGCGCTTGACCGATTCAGTCGGAGCGCAAGTCCCAGTGGTGCTGCACTTTGACGAGCCCCAATTCAAAGTATTTGTGGGTATTTACGGCAGCCGGCTTGAGGCCGAGTACGCCGTGCGGTCGTGGCGCCGCAAGTTCCCTACGGCGTTTGCCGTGATTGCGCCCAATCAGCGGTTCAAGAAGGGCTCGAGCGTGCGCTGAAGCGCAGCAGCCGGAACGACGCCCGACTGGCGCCACACAATTTCTCCTTTACGGAACAGCGCCAAAGTAGGCACTCCCTGGATCCGGTAGGTTTGGGCCACGGCTGGGTTGCGGTCCACATCAATTTTTACGATGCGGAGCCGGCCCTCCATCAGGCGGTGCAGTTCAACCAGAATGGGGGCCATGCTCTTGCACGGGCCGCACCATTCCGCAAAAAAATCAATGAGGATCGGCTCGTCGCCGCCCACTAACTCGTTGAACTTGGCGTTCATTTTTTCACCACGGGTTTGCGGGCGGCCATCCATGCGCCGATTCCGCCCTGAAGGTGGTACACTTTGGTGTAGCCGGCTGCCTTGAGCTTCGCCAAGGCCTGCCCGCTGCGACCGCCGGAGCGGCAGTAGAGGTACAAGGGCTTGTCCTTGGGAAACGCCGCCATTTTGGTCATGAACTGGGCGTCGTAAAAGTCGACGTGCTTGGCGCCGGCGATCATGCCCTCGGCGACCTCGCCCGGAGTGCGAACATCCACGACCGTGCCCTTCTTGGACTCGCGTTCAAAGGTGGCCACGTCCAGATTTTGGGCAGCCATTCCGGTGGAGGCCAGTACGAGCAGCCCGGCAATCCAAGCGCGCAAGCGGGTCCAGGGACCGCCGTTCAAAACCTTCGTGTATCCTTTTTGCTCCATGATTGATTTGGCCATTCCGGAACGGTTGCCGGAGGCACAGCAAAGTACAAATTCTTGGTTTTTATCCTTGAATTTTTTCGGAGCACTGGACGCAAACTGATCCAGCGGAATGTTGACGGCGCCGGGAGCGTGGCCGGAGGCGAACTCGCCCGGGCTCCGCACGTCGATGATTTTGGCGCCCCGCGCGACCCACGTCTTGGGGTCCTCGGCCGGAGCAAAGAGCTTTTTAAGGAATCCGAACATGGTCGCTTACATTTTGTGGATTTGGACCTGACCCCATCCGCCGCCGTTGTACAGGCCGTCGAGGCCCTGGGCTTGGAGGTACATCAGTGCCTGTCCGCTGCGGTTGCCCGAGGCACAGCAAAGCACGATGGGACGCGGCATGGCTTTAATGGCCTCCACCTCGTCGGGTACGGTTTGCAACGGAATGTTGACGGCGCCCGCTACGTGGCCTCCGGCGAACTCGCCTTCGCTGCGTACGTCAATAATGGTGGCTTGGGGGTGGTTGATCGCTTCGTTGATCGTCATGGCTTTGTTGTTTAGTGGGGCAAAATTCCGCCACCGACCGCAAAGCCCGCGTGACCGCGGTCACCATTGGCTGTTTAACCAGCCATTGTGTGGTAGACGGCCTGCACGTCCTCGTCCTCTTCGATTTTTTCGAGGAGTTTTTCAACGTCGGCCTGCTGCTCGGGCGTCACCGCTTTGGTGTCCATCGGAATGCGCTCAAAGCCCGAGGTAAGGATCTCAATTCCACGCTCTTCAAGCGCCTTGGTGATGGCGCCGTACTCGCTGAAGGGCGCGTACATGAAGATGGTGTCGACGTTTTTCTCTTCGTCGTGCTCGATGAAGAGTTCCTCTACCCCGTAGTCAATCATTTCGAACTCGAACTCCTCAAGGTCGATGCTGCCTTTGGGAATCTTAAAGTTGCACTTTCGCTCGAACATGAATTCGACGGAGCCGCTGGTGCCCAGGCTGCCGTTGTACTTGTTGAAGTACGACCGGACGTTGCCCACCGTGCGGGTGGCGTTGTCGGTGGCCGTTTCGACGAGAATGGCGATGCCGTGCGGGCCGTAGCCTTCGTAGACCATTTCCTTGTAGTCCGCCTGGTCCTTGCTCGTAGCGCGCTTGATGGCGCGTTCTACGTTGTCCTTGGGCATGTTGGCGTCGCGGGCGTTCTGCATCAAGGCCTTGAGGCGCGAGTTGGCCTCCGGGTTCGGGCCGCTCTCTTTGACGGCCATAATGATGTCCTTGCTGATGCGGGTAAAAACCTTGGCCATTGACGACCAGCGCTTCATTTTGCGAGCCTTGCGGTATTCAAATGCGCGTCCCATGCGGAATTGTGTTTGTTGTTCGGAATTCGGTCTGCAAACCTACGGCAGCCTCGAGTTATTCGTTTGCTTATTCTACCGTCCAGGTTCGGCCCGAGTGCAGTACCTCATGCAGGCTGCGCGTCCCCGCGGGGTGGGCCGCCGCAAACACCGGACGCTCCGCCGCGTACAGTACGCCGAAGGGGCGCACGGGGCCCTCGAGCTCCGCCAGGGCAAAGGCCTTGAGGCGGTCGGCGGGGTCGTGCACCCAGGCGTCGGCTAAGCCAAAGTCCGCGCCGAGTTCGCGCACTTCAGGGCGCCCGCCGTTCCACGCCAAGGCGTGGGTGGGCTCGGTTCCGCCCCAGGCAATCGGCCGGCCGGCTTCGAGAAAAATGGCGTGCAGCGCTTGGCTCGACTTGTCGGTCCAGGCCTCAAAGGCGCCGTCGTGAAAGACGTTGCAGTTCTGGTAAATTTCGAGCAGCGCGGAACCCTGGTGGGCTTGACTGGCCGCGAGCTGGTCGCGAAGGTGGGCCGGACTGCGGTC
>JBEAQA010000005.1:0-4041 GCA_041164105.1 Bacteroidota bacterium
GCTCCTACGCCGGTGGATAGGGCCAAAAGCAGCGAATTGGGCGCCCCCAGCAGGGTGTTAATTCCGTAGCTCGCCAAGGCCACGGCCGCCACCAGCACGAGGGCGACCCCAGGATGGGCGTTGCGAAAGAGGAGTGTGGGCATTTGCGTTGGCTGGGTTACCTTTGGGCATCTCAAAAGTACATTGCTATGCCCCTGCGCACCTTTTTTGAAGCTACCGGTGATTTGTTCGAATGGACCTTTCAGGCCATGCCGTGGATTGGACCCGCTGCAAACGTTGTTTTCTGGTCCATTATCGCGGGCGGAATCGTGTACTGGCTCCGTGAAATGAGCAAGCACGAGAAGCAGCAGGGCTAAGCCCTACTTGGATTCCAGCGGCCAGCCGTAGATCGTTCCGATGTCGCGGCGGACTTGCTTTCCCTCAAAATTTAATTGATCCACGCGGGCATACGCTCGCGTTTTTGCTTCGTCGACGTCCGAACCCAAACCGGTCACGGCGAGCACGCGGCCGCCGTTGGTGACAAGTTGGCCGTCTTGTTCGGAGGTTCCGGCATGAAAGAGCAGGCTGCCCTCCGACGCCAATTCCACGCCCTGAATGGGCAGGCCCTTGGGGTAATCCCCCGGATAACCCGGCGCCGTGAGCACCACCGTGATGGCCGTATCCGGCTTGACGGCCGCCGGACGGGTGGCCAGGTGTCCGCGCGCCGCGTCCACCATCAAGGCCAGCAGGTCCTCGTCCAGTCGAGCCAAGACCGCTTCGGTTTCGGGGTCGCCCATGCGGACGTTGTACTCGATGACCTTAGGCCCTTGGGCGGTCAGCATGAGTCCAAAGAAAATAAATCCGCAGTACGGAATGTGCTCAGCCTTGAGCCCCTCGAGGGTCGGCTGGATGATTTCGCGGTGCACCTGCCCGATGATTTCGGGGGTCACAAACGGCACGGGGCTGATGGCGCCCATTCCGCCTGTGTTGGGGCCGGTCTGGCCTTCGCCGACGCGCTTGTAGTCGGTGGCCTGCGGAAGCAGGATGTAGCCCTCGCCGTCGGTCAGGACAAACACCGAAAATTCGGGACCGGTCAGGTGCTCTTCGATGACGACGCGGCTGGAAGCGGCGCCAAACTTGGCCGCTCCGAGCATGGAATCCAGTTCCTTCAGGGCGTCCACCACGTCGTCGAGGATGACCACGCCCTTGCCCGCCGCGAGGCCGTCGGCCTTGAGGACGTAGGGGCCGTCCTTACTCAGGACGTACATCTTGGCCTTTTCGAGCTCGTTCTTGGTGAAGGTGCGGTACTCCGCGGTCGGAATTCCGTGCCGCATCATGAACGCTTTGGCGAAATCCTTGGAGCCCTCGAGCTGAGCTGCCTCTTTCTGCGGACCGATAAAGTGAATGCGCTCCAGTTCCGGATGGTAGGCAAAGTAGTCAGCGAGACCGTGGACCAAGGGCTCTTCGGGCCCAACCAGCACAATGTGAATGTCCTGGCGCACGCAGAAGTCCGCGACGAGCTCGCGGTCGCGCCAGTCCAAGTCGATGCAGGTACCCAATTGGGCCATACCGGGGTTGCCCGGCGCGAGGTAGAGGTTCGAAAGCAGTCCGCTTTGGGCAATGCTCCACGCAAACGCCGATTCCCGGCCGCCCGATCCAAAAATGAGTACGTTCATGGGGGCAAAGGTCGGACTTTCGCCAGGGATGGCCAAGGTGGTTTTTCGGGGTTTTCCACGCAGTGGAGCCCGGGCAATTAACCTAAAATTTACGTAGATAGTGTACGTTGTACACACATAAATATTTAGGCAACGTGAACATTTACAGGTGTTTAATT
This sequence comes from Bacteroidota bacterium, assembly GCA_041164105.1. Classification (GTDB taxonomy): domain Bacteria; phylum Bacteroidota; class Bacteroidia; order Flavobacteriales; family Schleiferiaceae; genus TMED14. The sequence goes on from JBEAQA010000005.1 coordinate 1,814, forward strand.
GTTTATTGAAGTGAATTTGACATGTAGTATTCCGTACTATATTGCTGAAGTTAATGGTATGAATTACCATAAGATTAAATCCATATGACGCAACGCATTCGACTCGTACTTGCCGGACTCGCGCTCTTCAGCACGACCGCATGGTCCCAAATCGCTCCGATCAAAGGCAGCGTAGTAGAAGAAGGTTCCCTGAGCCCCATTCCCAACGCCGTGATCAGCCAGAGCGACGGACCCGTTCTAACCACGACGGACGCCCAAGGCGCCTTCACGATTACCGTGAAGGCCGGCACGAGCCTCAAGGTTCGGGCCCTGGGTTACACCGAAAAAACCGTTCCCGCCGCCAACGGCATGCGCGTGGTACTCTCGTCCGAAACCTCGGAACTCGACGAAGTCGTCATCGTAGGTTTTGGTTCGCAGAAAAAGTCGAACGTGACCGGAGCCATCGCCCAAGTCAAGGCCAAGGACATTGAAAACATGAGCCTGCTGCGCGTGGAGCAAGCCCTTCAGGGCCGCACCGCCGGGGTTCAGATTACCCAAAATTCCGGCCAGCCGGGCGCGGGCAGCGTGGTGCGCATTCGCGGTACGGCGTCGATCAACGGTTCCGATCCGCTCTACGTCGTGGACGGCGTCATCATCGGGGGCGGAATTGACTACCTCAACCCCAACGACATCGAAACGATTGAAGTACTTAAGGATGCCGCCTCCGCCGCCATTTACGGTGCGCGCGGCGCCAACGGGGTTATCATTGTAACGACCAAGAGCGGCAAGGGCGCTGCCGGCCAAATGAACGTCAGCGTTTCGGCCTACCAGGGTATTCAAAATCCCTGGCGCAAGGTTTCGGTGCTCGACGCGACCGAGTACGCCACCCTGCAAAACGAAATGGCTGCGGCTGCGGGCCAGTCGATTCCCTACGCCGATCCGCGCAGCTTTGGCGCGGGCACGGACTGGCAAGACGCCGTGTTCAACCGCAACGCTCCCGTCCAAGCCATTGACGTGAGCATGTCGCAGAGCAGCAAGGACGGAAGCTACTTCGCCAGCGTTGGCCGGTTCCGCCAAGAGGGCATTATCGCCCCGGGCCGCTCGAATTTTGAGCGCATCACGGCGCGCCTGAACACCACCAACAAGGTGCACCGCGCCATCACGGTGGGCATGAGCACGGCCTTTACCCACAACACCAGCCAGTCCGTCGCCGAGAACACGGAATTTGGTTCGCCCCTGGGCCGCGCCCTGAACATGGACCCGATTACGCCGGTCTACGAAACCAACCCGCTGGCGCTGAGCGGCGCTCCGTACACGGTCAACGGCGTACTGCGCCCCAACCTGGTTCGCGACCAGGGCGGAATCTACGCCATTTCGCCCCGCGTGACCTCTGAAGTGGTTAACCCCTTGGCCGCCCTGCTGACCAACACCAACGTGGGCTGGTCCGACAAGGTGGTGCACCAGTCCTACGCCAACGTCGACCTCGGTGGCGGATTCTCAGCCCGCACGAGCATGGGTATTGACCTGGCCTTCTACGGCGGCAACGGATTTATTCCGTCCTACTACCTGAACGCTACCAACTTCTTGGATACCAACCTGGTAACCCAGAGCTTTAACCGCGCCTTTTCGTGGATGTGGGACAACACGGTGGCCTACACCAAGGACTTCGGCAAGCACCACATCGACGCCGTGGCCGGCCACTCGGCCCAGGCGGTGAACGGAAGCTTCATGGGCGGTTCCAAGCGCGACGTTCCGACAGACGAATTTGGCTTTGCCACCATCAGCTACGCCCGCAACGCGGAATCCGAGCGGGTGTACGGCGGCAAGTGGGAGCGCTACGCGATTGAGTCCTACTTCGGCCGCGTCAACTACGACTACGACGACCGCTACCTCGCGACGGTGATCCTGCGCGCGGACGCTTCGAGCCGCTTCGGTCCCAACTTCCGCTGGGGCTACTTCCCCTCGATTTCGACGGGCTGGAACCTCCACAAAGAATCGTGGTGGTCGTCCGACCTGATTTCAAGCTTGAAAATCCGCGCCGGCTACGGTATGAGCGGCAACGACGCCGCGGGCTCGCTGGAGTACGCCGCGACAATTTCGGGCGGCCGCAACTACAGCTTCGGCTACAACGAATTCATGCAAAACGGAACCTCGCCCAGCCAAATCGCCAACCCCGACCTGCGTTGGGAGCGCGTGGGCCAAGCCAACTTGGGCGCCGACGTGCGTTGGGGCAAGTACTTGTTCACCAA
>JBEAQA010000006.1:0-2695 GCA_041164105.1 Bacteroidota bacterium
GGCCGGGGGGGCACCGCGTTGTCGATAAAATCCGAGCGGATCGGTTCGCGGTGGGCGAGCGCTGCGGAACCCCGCGCGGTCCATCCGCCGGCGGTGTACGAGATTCCGCCCTTGGGGTTAAAAAAGAGGTAGTTGACGTCAAAATCGTAGGCGTTTTGGTCGACGTCCACCCCCGAACTCGCGTAGTTGATGCGGCGCAGCTGCGCGTCCGCCAAGGCCGTCCAGGCCCCCTTGGTCCACTCGGCCCGCGCGAAGTAGGCGGCGTCGTACTTCAGGCTGCTGCCCTCATAAAACCGGTGGTCCTGGGCCGAAAAGGTCGGCACGGAATCCCCGTCCACGGTCATGCCCCCGTCCAAGCCGCCCAGCGGACTGAAGCGCAGCCAGGGAAGGGTTCCGTAGTGCAGCCCGTCGTAGATCTGGTCCTGCATGCCCGCCGAGAAGCGCAGGTGCTCGCCGCGGTACTGCACGGAGGTGCTGGCCAAAAAGCTGCCGTTGTCGAGCCAGCGGCGGCGCACGCCCTCGCTGCCGTAAATGGCCACGTCCTCGACCACCATCGTTTGAAGGCCCAGCGAGGCAAAGGGCATGTAGTCCTTGTACTGCTCAAAATAGCCCCGCCCGGTGACCACGGCGAGGGTTTGCGTGAAGCTCCACCGCGGGCTGAGCGACCACGTCATCAAACTCTGGTAGTGGCGCTGGGTGTACTGGTCGATCTCGTTCGCGTAGCGGTAGTAGTTGTAGGTCGCGGTTCCGCTCTGAAGCAGGTTGAGCGAATCGGCCCCGGTGACGCCGTTGCGCACGATGTAGTCGGCCACGCCCTGGCCGTCGCCGCGGAATTTCGCCTCAGGAATGCCCCACCACGCCTGGTGGGTGCGCTCGGAACCCGCGAAGTGCAGCAGGCGCCACGTGAATTCCGGCAGGCGGTACTGCGCCCCGAAGAGGTAGCTCTGCAGGCGGCTGCCCGAGCGGTCCACGAACCCGTCGCTGCCCATCGCCGTCACCCGGCCGGTGGTCGACCAGCGCTTCTTGGCGCCCATCAGGCCGCTGTGGAACGCGTAGCTCAAGCGCGCTGAGTGGAACGAGCCGTAGGTTGCCGTGAGCCGCTGGCTCGCCGTGTCGTCCGGAACCCCCACCTCAAACGAGAGCGACGCGCCAAAGGCTCCGCTGCCCAAGGTCGATGTGCCCACGCCGCGCTGCACCACGAGCGAATTGGCGTTCAGGCCAAGGTCGGGCGTGTTGACCCAAAAGACGCCGTGCGATTCCGGGTCGTTCAGTGCGACGTTGTTGACGGTGACGTTGATGCGCGTCTGGTCCATTCCGCGAAAGCGCAAGTAGGTGTATCCAAACCCGTTGCCGGCGTCGCTGGCGGCCGTAAACGACGGCATGCCCTGCAGCAAAAACGGAACATCGCGGCCCACGTTCTGCTTGGCCAGGTCGGCGGGCTTCAGCCGCAGTTGGGGCATCGGAACCCGCGCGCTCGGCCGGCTCGCCACGAGCGAAACCTCACTGAGGACCACGCGGTCCGCGGTATCCACGGGCGCCGGGGATTGCGCCGTAAGGGTTAAGCTGGTGATTCCAGCTACTGCGAAGGGTAAAAATTTGACGTTCATTGTGCACGTATTTAAACGGTTCTCGTGCACAGAAATGCCCGCACGGTCTCGGTGCGGCCTCGCGACTTCCTTGGCGGCATGACCCGCCCAGGTTCTAGGGTATCATCTCAGCCGGTTCTCATCGCCGGCACCCCTGTGCTTTGCTAAAGGTAACACACCGAAGGCTTCCAAGGTTCGCAGGGCGTGCATTTTTCGGGCGGAACCTTGGCCTGAAACCACTGCGTATGTTTTTTTATTATATTCTAATTCAGCTTTATACATCTCAAAGTGTCGGCTTCGGTCGGCCTCTTTGGGGTGCTCGCGTAGGGGGTCCGGAGCCCAGGCCAGGTCCGGCGCGCACAGCAGGTACAGGTCGCCCTCGAGGGGCATCGCGTCAATTTCGGGGTCGGCCTGGCCGTACTTTTCGCGGAACCAAATGCGGTGCGTGAGCACGTCAGTGTCGTCAAAAACGAGCTGTGCACTTGAATCGGCGAGGTCCTTTGAGCGTTCCGCCTGCAGTCGGGCCATGGCGCGCACATCCTCGGGCCCGTAGTCGGCGCCGTGTTCGCCGAGGTATTCCCGAGCAATTTCGGGGGTCCAAAGGCAGCGGAATTCCCGCGCCAGCTGCGCCGCAAGTTGGGTCTTGCCCGTGCTTTCGGGCCCCGTCAGTACCGCGCGCAGGGGCTTGCGCACCGCGACCACCACGCGGTCGTCGCCCCAGTCCATGCTTTCTAAGTGGTAGCGCTGCCCTCGGGCCCGCGCTTCGCTCGAACGCGAAACATCAATGCCCTGGCGCCAGTCCAGCCCGGCAAAACCTGCCGCCTTATAGACCGCTTCTTTGGCTCCCCACAGGAATCGGTGGTCCAATTCCGCCACTTCGCGCTCGGACGCCACCCGAGCGATGACGCGGTCAATTTGGGCGCGTGGACCTTCGACATCGACGCCCACCGGCAGCAGGGGATGGTAGGCTGCGACGGCCCACTGGCCTCCGTGGGACAGGCTGACGTAACCTTGGGGTAGGACGGGACGGCGTTCCTCGTAGGCTACATCTCGGATTCCGCACTCCGAATCGGCCAATGCCGCCGCCAGGGCCATGCGCGCGGCGACGA
>JBEAQA010000007.1:0-6943 GCA_041164105.1 Bacteroidota bacterium
AACACGGGCTCGTCCTCAACGCCGTAGGCCACCACCACCGGCACGGACGGAACCCGCTTGCCCAACCGCTTGGCGAGGGGCGCCGAGGGAAACAGCTCCACCATGCCCGGGCTGTTGAACTTTTTAAGGGCAAAGGGCACAAAGCTGGACCCCAGTCCGCACGCTTGATCCACCGCGTCGCGCAGCAGCGGATCCAGGCCCGGCAGCCAACGCAGCGCCGGGAACTGCGGCGCCACCAAGCGCGGATCGCTCAAGGTCAGGCAGGCGTGTTCGGCAAAGGCCACGGCAAGGTTGTCGCCCACCGGGTGCAGCGTCTTGGCGAGGTAGGCGCCGTTGATGGCGGAACCCACGGCCAGCAGGCCGCCGAATTGGCGCGTGAACGTCGCCGAATTGTCGTAGAGCGTGTCGAGCAGCAGCGACAGCACGCCCCCGTAGGAATGGGCCACGATGAAGTTGTCTTCGACGTCAATGCCGTGCAGGGCCGAAAGGGGTCCGCCCACCGCCGTCAGGTAGCCGTGGATGTCCATCGCAGCGTCCAGCGTCGACCCGGTCTGCAGGTAGCTCGGCGGGTTGGCGTAGACGACTTCGCGGGCGGGGTAGCCGGGACTTCCGACCGCCGCGGTGCGGGCGGCGACGAGGTTCCAGCTGTCGGCGGTTCCGCCCAAACCGTGCACAAAGTGCACGATGCGCTCGCCGTTGGTGGCCGTTTTGTTCGCCCAACGCAGCGAACCTTGGGGCGGAATCAGCGGCACGAAGTCCGTCGGACCCGAGGCCACGGCCGGAAGCGAGGGTGGGTACGTACAGGGCTGGGCCGAGGCGGACCACGAAAGCAGCGCGCTGAGGCTGAGGATGAGCCCCACGACGAGGGCTACGGGCGCCGACGAATCGGCGCGGTGGCTAGAACTGGACATGGCAAAGGGGGAATTAATGTTGTACAAAAGCTACCGAGTAGGTTTGATTACCTAATTGAATTTGAATAATGTAGCGACCTGGAGTCAGGCCGACGGGGTTCCACCGTAGGGGAAGGGCTCCCTGGGGCGGCTGGGACTCGGTCCGGCGACCTTGGGCGTCGACGCAGCGCAGTGCCGAGGGCCAGAGGCCCGAGGATCCCTCGAGGTCGATCACCAGCTCTTGGCGGCTGCGCGGGTTGGGCTGAACCGTCAGTACGGGTCGGGATTCGGCGCCCTTGGGCCCGTATCCGGCGAGGGGGCTGCGCTCGGTGTACGACCAGTCCAGCAGGCAAAGCCCGTTGAGGCTGTGCCGCGGAAAGGAACGCTCCTCAGCCACCACCGACCAGCGGTTGCCAGCCGGCGCCCAGGTCAAGGCGATGCTGCTGTCGCCTTTGGCGTACACCTGCTGGGGCGCGGCGGAATTCCACGTCAGCGTCCATCCCGAGCCCAGCTCGAGGGGCACTCCGAGCGGAATTCCCGCGGGCGGCACTGCGGGGCGAAGGGGCGGTTCGCCGGGCTGTTCGGACGCAGCCGGCGGCGGGCCCATCCAGGTCTCGCGGTCGCTCGAAAGCTCTTGGGCGCTCGTCACGCTGCGCCCCTCGTCGTCGGTCCACCACTGCCGGGCCACGCGGGTTTCGCGCAGGCGCAGGGCTTCGAGGTCCCAGGGGAGCAAATAAGCGGTATCGGCCACGTCGCTGAGGCGACTGCCGCGGTAGGTGGTTTCGGTCGCCGTCCAAAAACTGGCTTGGGCCGCGGCCGAATAGGGAAGTAGGGTGGCCATCAAGGGCCAGGCGGAACAGAGAAATGCGTGCTTCATGGGCCAAAACTCCGCCGCCCCACGGGGGCCTAATCGTGTGCAAACGAAAGCCGACGGTTCCGCCCCTCGAACCGCGGGCCGATCCACGGGTTAACCTGAGGAGTTCCGAATTATACCCGACCTTTGCTTTATGATTGATTTCGCTGCGCTGCGCCAAGAGTTTCCGATTCTTCACCAAGAAGTGCACGGCAAGCCCTTGGTTTACCTGGACAACGCGGCGACCACCCACAAGCCCCGCGCGGTGGTGGCGGCCATCGTCGACTACTACGAGCGCATCAACAGCAACGTGCACCGCGGCGTGCACACGCTCAGCCAGCGGGCTACCGACGCCTTTGAGGCGACGCGCGGCAAGCTCCAAAAGTTGGTTAATGCGGCCCACGAGCACGAAATCATCTACACGACCGGCACCACGGGCTCGATCAACTTGGTGGCCCACGGGTTCCGCAGCCTGCTCGGCCCCGGCGACGAAATCGTCGTGAGCCAGCTCGAGCACCACAGCAACCTGGTTCCCTGGCAGATGCTGGCCCAGCACACGGGCGCCACGCTGCGCTACATCCCCATTCTCGCGGACGGAAGCCTGGACCTCGACGAGGCCCAACGCCTGCTGACTCCGCGCTGCAAGTTGCTGGCATTCAACCACATTTCAAATGCTCTGGGCACGGTTAACCCCGTCAAGCAGCTCACCGAATGGGCGCACGCCATAGGCGCCTGCGTGGTGGTCGACGGCGCCCAGGGATTGCCGCACCGCCCGGTCGACGTGCAGGACCTGGGCGTAGATTTTTACGCCGGTTCCGCCCACAAAATGTACGCCCCGACGGGCATCGGCATGCTCTACGGCCGCACGGAGTGGCTCGAAAAACTGCCCCCCTACCAGGGCGGCGGCGAGATGATTTCGACGGTGACGATGGCCCAAAGCACCTACGCGGGGCTGCCGTTCAAGTTTGAGGCCGGAACGCCGAACATCGAAGCCGTAGTGGGCTGGGGCGCGGCGCTGGATTGGATGAATTCCGTCGGAATGGACGCCCTGATGGCCCACGAAGCCGACCTGATGGCCTACGGAACCGAGCGCCTGAAGGCGATCGACGGCCTGGTGCTCTTTGGAACGGCCCCCGAAAAGTCGGCGGTGCTCAGCTTTGGCTTTGACGACCTGCACCCCTACGACCTGGGCACGCTGCTCGACCAGCAGGGCATCGCGGTGCGCACCGGCCAGCACTGTACCCAACCGATTATGGACTACTACCGAATTCCGGGCACGGTCCGCGCCAGCTTGGCCGCGTATTCGTCGCGCGAGGACCTCGACCGCCTCGGGGACGGCATTGAACGCGCGCTGCGCATGCTCCGCTAATTTGAATTCCGCCATGAGTACCCTCGAAACCCTCAAGGCCCGCGAGGCCGAAGTCGTCGAAGAGTTTGAATTTTTTGACGAGTGGATGGACCGCTACGAGCACATCATCGCCCAGGGCAAGACCCTTCCGGCGGCGGGTGAGGCGATCAAGACCGACGACAACTTAATTCGCGGCTGCCAGTCCAAGGTGTGGATCACCGCCGAGAAGCGCGACGGGCTGGTGTACTTTACGGCGGATTCCGACGCGATTATTACCCGCGGATTGGTGGCGCTGCTGCTGCGCGTGTGCAACGGCTTGACGCCGGAAGTGCTGGCCCAAGCGGACTTTGGCTTTTTGCAGGAAATCGGACTCACCGAGCACCTGAGTCCGACGCGGGCCAACGGACTTCAAAGCATGATGAAACAAATAAGGCTGTACGGCGTTGCCTTTCAAGCGGTAAACTAAGACGATGCTGAACGACGCGGAAATGCAATCAATGGGGGAACAAGCGGTCGACGTGCTGCGCACGATTTACGACCCCGAAATCCCCGTGGACATCTACGAACTCGGACTGATCTACGACGTGCAGGTCAGCGACGAGGGCGACATTCACATACTCATGACCCTGACCTCTCCGAACTGCCCGGTGGCCGAAACGCTGCCCGAGGAAGTGAAAGAGAAAGTCGGCACGCTTCCCGCCGCCCGCCAAGTGGAAGTAGAAATTACGTTTGATCCCCCCTGGACTCGCGACATGATGAGCGACGAGGCCAAGCTAGAATTAGGAATGTTATGAGTAAGCCCGTGGGCATCGACGCGTTGGGGTACGCCCTGCCGCGCTTGGTGCTTCCGATGCAGGCCTTCGCCGAGGGCCGCGGAATGGAATATGAAAAGCTTCGCTTTGGCCTGGGCCTCGAAGCGATGGCGGTGCCCGACACCGACGAAGATTGCGTGACGCTGGCCGCCCAAGCCGCCTGGCAGTTGCTGGAGCAGCACGGAATCGCGCCCCACGAACTGGGCCGAATTTACCTCGGAACCGAGTCGGCCGTCGACGCCGCCAAGCCGTCAGCGACCTACGTGCACGGCTTGCTCGAGGCGCGCTTCGCCGCCAAGTACGGACCCCGCTCGCTCGCCCACTGCGACGCGCTCGACATGACGTTTGCCTGCGCCGGCGGGGTGGATGCCCTGCTGAATTCGGCCGACTGGGTGCGCGCCGGCCGCGGCCGCAAGGCCTTGGTGATCGCCGCCGACGTGGCCAAGTACGCCCCCCACAGCCCCGGCGAGTACACCCAAGGGGCGGGCGCCGTGGCCCTACTGGTCACCGAAGACCCGCGCATCCTCGTGCTGGACGAGGCCGTGGGCGTGAGCGTCGAGAGCGCTTCGGACTTTTTCAAGCCCCGCCGCACCTACGCCAAGGCCGAGTTGGCCGCCGCAGTGGGCGGAACGGTCGAAGCCGGCTCAGACCACCCCTTCTGGGCCACGCCCGACGCGGTGATCGAGCAGTTTTTGGAGTTCCCCGTGTTCGACGGGCCCTATTCGAACGACTGCTACGTGGGCCGGGTGCGCGAGGCGCTGGGCCGCTACGAGGCGGAATCGGGCCTGCGCGCGATGAACGACTGGTTCGGAATGTGCTTTCACCTGCCCTATGCGTTTCAGGGCCGCCGGATGTGGCCCGAAATCGCCTTGGATCTGTACGCCGACCAAGGGTTGCTGGCCCAAGTCGAGGCCGAGGCGGGCACGACCGAGGCCGAGGCCGGAGGCCGCAAGGGCCTCGCCAAGGTGTGGAGCAAATCCGCCGCCTACAAGGCCTACGTGGCCGAAAAAATTGGCCCGGGCGAAGCCGCGTCGATGCGCGTGGGCAACATGTACACGGCCTCGATTTTCATGGGGCTGATTAGCGCCCTGGTGGGGTATTCCCAGCGCCGGGACTTGGGCGGCAAGCGCCTGGGCTTCTTGAGCTACGGGTCGGGATCCAAGTCCAAGGTGTTCAGCGGAGTACTCCGCGCGGACTTTGCCGCGGCCCTGAGCGGGCTGGGCCTCGAGGCCGCTCTGACGGAACGCCGCGAGCTGCATTTTGCCGAGTACGAAGCGCTGCACGCGCGCACCGTGGCGGGACCGCTGGCCCCGGCGAAGCGCGGGGCCGTACTGGATTCGGTGGGCCGCGAAGGCAACCTCTTGGGCTACCGCAACTACCGCTGGGTCGACTGATTCCCGCTAAGTTTGTGCCGTGAACGAAGAACTGATTCCCAACCGCGTTGCCCAGTCCGCCTTGGTCACCTTTGACCTCGAGGACTACTGGCCCAAGGGCGGAATTCGCCGCATCGCACTGCCCGAACTCGCGCCTCACGGCCTGATTCGGGAAGCGGAGGTGCGCGAATACGTACGGAATTTAGAAAAGCATACGTACCACGACTCGGTGGTCTGCCTCGAGGGCGCCGACGACGTCATCGTGCCCCAGTGGTTGGGCCCCATGCTGGCTACGGCGCTGGCCGAGCACGCGACCTACGTGGGTTTTGGAAGCGCCCCGGAGGTGCTTTCGGCGTTCTATGCCCAAGCGCTGGCCCAGGCCGATTGGTCCGACTACCGCGGCGCCAAAGTGCTGCTCAAGGGCTGCGGAACCCATCCGGTGCCCGATTCCGCGTACGCCACCGCCGCGCTGCACCTGGCCCGAGTCGCCCAAAAGGTGATGTACGGCGAGGCCTGCAGCAACGTTCCGCTTTTTAAAACCAGTAACTAGCAACGAGTAACCCGTTCATGGAATTCCGCATTATTTCGCTTCAGCGCCGCATCGAGCCGCTTCGCCAAGCCATCCTGAACCACGAGCTGTACCCGCTGATGCAGAGCATGAGCGAGGTGCGCGTGTTCATGGAGCACCACGTGTTTGCGGTGTGGGACTTTATGCGCCTGCTCAAGGCGCTGCAGCGCGAGCTGACGTGCGTGGACGAGGCTTGGGTTCCGACCGAAGACCGGGCGTCGCGCCGGCTGATCAACGAAATTGTGGTGGCCGAAGAGTCCGACGTGGACCTCAACGGCCGTCCGGCGAGCCACTACGAACTCTACCTGGACGCGATGCGCCAGGCCGGAGCCGACACCCGCGCGGTGGTGCGCTTTGTCAGCAAGCTTCAGAACGGATTCAAGGCCAAGGACATGCTGCGCTTTAACCTCGCCGAAATCGACGAGGCGACGATGGACTTTTTGAAGGCCACCGACCGCATCCTCAAGCGGGGCAAGCTGCACCAGACGGCAGCGGCCTTTACGTTTGGGCGCGAGGACCTGATTCCGGACATGTTTACGGCCCTCATTAAAAAACTCTACGCGGAGCACCCCACCGAGCTGAGCGCCTTCGTGTACTACCTCGACCGCCACATTGAATTGGACGGCGACGAGCACGGCCCGATGGCGATTCAAATGATGAAAAACCTCTGCAAAGAGGACGACGAGCTTTGGCTCGAGGCCGAGGACGCCTGCGTCGAGGCGTTGGAGGCCCGCCTGAAGCTCTGGGACGCCATCGCCGCCAAGGTGCGGGCCGGGGAGCTGGTGAGCTGATTGCCGCGCGGGACGTACCTTTAGCGTCCTATGAAAAAATTCATTGCACTCGTACTGGCGGTGGCGCTTGCGCTGCCGACGAGCCTTCGCGCCGACGAAGGCATGTGGATTCCGTTGCTGATTCAGAAACTGAACTACGCCCAAATGAAGAAAGAGGGTCTAAAGCTTTCAGCTAAAGACCTTTACGACATCAACCACGGTTCGCTGAAGGACGCCATTGTGTCGTTTGGCGGATTTTGCACCGGCGAAATCATTTCGTCGCAAGGCTTGCTGTTGACGAACCACCACTGCGGCTACGACGCCATTCA
>JBEAQA010000008.1:0-4273 GCA_041164105.1 Bacteroidota bacterium
TTGCGGTGCTTCCACGCATCAATCAGGTCGTCCGTGCGCAAAACGGCGGTGTACGGATGCCGGGTCGCCGAAAAGGCGGTACCGACCAGGACCGCGTGCTGAATTCCGAGCTGAACCATGAGGTCGACCATGTTTTGGTGGGCCTGGGCGGAATAATCCCCGAGTTCGAACAAGTCCCCAGCAACGTACAGCGTGGTGGACGCCTCAAGCCACGCGGCGGCGTTGCGAAGGCTGGCCTCCATACTGCTGGGGTTGGCGTTGTACGCGTCCATAAAGACGCGGTACGGCCCAAGTTCTCGCCAGTCGCCCCGGTTGTTGTTGGGGATGTAGGCTTCGATACCCCGGGCGATGGCGTCGTCGCTCAGTCCGAAGTGCTGACCGAGGGCTATCGCGGCCGCAAGGGCACGGTCCTGAAAGTCCCCGATGAGGTGGCTCTGCGCCCGGACGTGGGACCACGTGATGGCCATGCGGCCTTCGGCGTCGGCCTCAAAGTGGGCCTCGCGACCAAACGTGATGCGGGGCTCAAAACTTTCGGCCAATTGGCGTTCGTCGCCGAAGTAGACAAGCGCGGTGCCGCCGCGTTCGCGCAGCAGGCGGTAGAGCTCGGATTTTCCGCGAACCACGCCTTCGGGGCCACCGAAGCCTTCGAGGTGCGCCAGGCCGAAATTGGTGACGTAGCCGACGTTGGGTTCGGCAATGCGCGCCAATTCGTCAATTTCACCTTGGTGGTTGGCGCCCATTTCGACCACGGCGAGGTCGTGTTCCGGAAGCAAGCGGAGCAAGGTCAGGGGCACGCCGATGTGGTTGTTCAGGTTGCCGTGGGTCGCAAGCACCGAGAATTTCTGTTCGAGTACGTGCGCAAATAACTCTTTCGCGGTGGTCTTGCCGTTGCTGCCGGTCAGGCCGATCACGGGTTTGGCCCATTCCTGACGGTGCCGGCGGGCGAGGTCCTGCAGGGCCTTGAGGGTGTCGTCCACCAGGACGACCCGGGAATCTTGGGGATCGAGCCCGTCCACGAGCTCATCGACGACCACCGTGGAGGCGCCCATCGCCAGCGCTTGGGGCGCAAAGAGGTTGCCGTTGAAATTTCCGCCGCGGAGCGCAAAAAAAATCTGCCCCGAAGCCAGCGTGCGGCTGTCGGAGCAGACTCCTACACGCGCATCAAAGCGCGCATACAAATCGTTCATTGCCCTACGGACGGTAGCGAACGAACTTGTCTTGCTTGGGCTTGGGCGAAGACTTCGTGCGCTTGCTGTCTTCGTTTTGGAAGCCTACGCGGTCCATGGCGCAGCGGAAGCCAATGTAGTCCGTGGCTTGGTCCTGCTCCAAGAAGCGGCGGGTGCCCGGAGACAGCCAGTACGCGCGGTCGCGCCATGAGCCGCCCTTGTAGACGCGGGTGGTGTTGCCAATCAAAGTAGACTCGCCGTAGACGTACATCTGGTTGCCCATCTCTTCTTCGCCGCCGTTGCCGTAGTTGAGTGAAGACTCTACGTCGCCGTCCATGTAGTCGCGGTAGTCGGACTTCTGGTAGTTGCGGCGCTTGAGGTTTTCTTCCACCGTCACCGAACGCTGCGGAAGCTGGCCCGGAAGGCGTACCAGCACGCTGTCGCCGTTCTCGCGAACCTCGTACTGGGGCTCGGTCAGAACCGTGAGTTCGCCAAGACCTTCGTAGTTGTCGTCAAAGCTCTTGAATTCGTTACCGCGGAAGGGACGGTGGTCGTCCATGTCTTGCGCTGAAAGCGGACGGTAGACGTCAAGAACCCATTCGGCTACGTTACCCGCCATATCGTACAGACCGAAGTCGTTCGGGGGGTAGAACTTCACCTGCATGGTGATGTTGGCTTGGTCGTTCAGGTAACCGCCCACACCCATGTTGTCGCCGGCGCCGCGCTTGTAGTTGGCAAGCATATCGCCTTGAACCTTCTTCTCGCGGTTGCGCATGGACGAACCGTTCCACGTGTACTTGTTGCGGTCGATCTGGCGGTTGTAGACGCGCTGGCCGATTTCGGCGTAGGCGGCGTACTCCCATTCGGCTTCGGTCGGGAGGCGGTACTTCGGAAGCAAGATGCCGTCCTCAATGCGAGCAGGGCGTCCTTCTTTACCGTAGACTTGTGCGGGGCTCAAATCTTTGAGGCCGCGGCGGTTTTGCTGCGTGTACTCGCCCTGCTTGTAGAGGTAAACTTCAGAGTTGAAGTTTTGGTCGTCGGCCTGGGTGTTCATCACGTTCAAGATGCCCTTGTCAATGAGGATCTGCTCATTAACCCGGTCCGTACGCCACTGGCAGTAGCGCATGGCCTGCTCCCAGCTCACGCCGACTACGGGGTAGAAGTTGTAGGCCGGGTGGCGCAGGTAGTTCTCTACGTACATGTCGTTCAAGCCCAGCTTGTCGCGCCAAACCAACGTATCGGGCAGGGCCGATTGGTAGATCTGGGGGTAGTAGTCGTAGTCGTATACGCGGCGGAGCCAGTAGAGGTACTCGCGGTAGTCGGCGTTAGTGACTTCGTTCTCGTCCAGGTAGAACGAGGCTACGGTCACACGGCGCGGCTGGTTATTCCAATCCTTAACCACGTCCTCTTCGACGCGGCCCATGATGTAGGATCCACCTTCGACGAAGACCAAGCCCGGGCCGGTTTCTTGACCCTTGTACTTAAGGTTAATTTGAAAACCGCCGTTTTTGCGGTCGTTGTACGACATGCCCGTCGTGTTCGACGCGGTCTTGCCGCAACTGGCGACGAGAAGCACTACGGCTCCCAGTGCAATCGATGAAGATAAAAATGAACGCTTCATAGTGAGAAGGTTAGAATTTGGGGCACTTAACCTCGCTGTAGCGCGTGCGGCGGCTGCGGCAAGGGAATTGGTACGAAAGCGAAACTTCGTGCGCACCGCCCAGCGCGTTGCCCAGCGCTGAAATGGTGTAGTCGTACGAGTAACCGAACTTCCAGGGGACGTCGTTCGGCGCGATACCGATAATCGCGATCAGTGCGTCCGGGTTGGTGCTCACCACACCCAGTGCCTGGCGGTAGCCAAGGCCTCCGGTGAGTACACCGCGGTTGAACGACATGCCGAGGGTCATGTGGTGGGCTCCGCCCTGCGTTTGGTACACGACGTTCGGAATCAGAAGGTTGTCCAGTTCGTTGTAAAGGCGCTTGCGGCCGAGGGGAATAGTAGCGCCGGCTTGGGCGGTGACTTTAATGGGAAGGGTGGACGTGCTCAAGAAGGCTTCGTTGGGCTGCGTCACGTGGTGGGCCGATGCTCCGATGTAGAAATTCTCGGTGAAGCCCAGCATACCAAAGCTCAAGTCAAACTGCTGTACCGTGGTTTCGTCGGGGCGGATTTCGTTGGTCGGCCTGACAAATCCGAAGAAGGGATCAATCATGTCGGGGAACGTCAGGTTGTTCCAGTTGAGCGAACGCTGGCGAAAAGTGGCCTGCGCCCCAAAGAGCAGCATGAAGTCGCGGTTGACTTTGAGGTGGTAGGAGTAGATGCCCGATGCCTCGGTGAGCGACAAATCGCCGTTGGCGGCTTCATCCTGCATTAAAAGGATGCCAATTCCGCCATTTAACCCATCGACGTACTGGTCGTACGACGCCGAAAACGTCTGATATACGCCCAAACTGGGGTACTGATTTCGGTAGTTGGTGGTCACGCGCGGGCATTGTTTGACCCCCGCAAAAGCAGGATTTAAATAGAGCGGATTCGCGTAATACTGCGTAAAATGAGGGTCTTGCGCTTGGGCGGACCAAGCGTAGGCAAGCAGGAGGGCGAGCGCGATCAGGCGTCGTAGGGCCATGGGACAGGGCATCATTAGAAGCCACAATTATACGATTTTCCGAGCGTTTCTAAACGATTCGCTAAAAAACCGCGTTGGTGTTTACGAACTTTGAACGCAGAATGACGTCCTTTCGTACACTTTACCGCGCACTTTTTGGGGTCGCTTTAGTGGCATACCAGCCCGTGACGGCTCAAGTATGGCCCATGCAATCGGTGCTGCGGCAGGGAAAATGGGCCGAGATTCGAGTGACCGAAGATGGCGTGTGCCGTTTGACGGGCAGCGACCTTCAGCAATTGGGCCTGGGCCCTTTACCTATTCCAAGTTCCGCAGTGGGTATTTGGGGCCGCAACGCCGGCGTCCTGTCCGAAGTGAACGCGGCAACGGGCGAGGCGCGCGACCTCAATGCCCTGCCCGTGCGGGTCGAGGATGGGGGTGACGGAGCCTTAGATGCCGGGGACGCCGTGTACTTTTTGGGTCAAGCTCCGCAGGTGTGGGACTACG
>JBEAQA010000009.1:0-3092 GCA_041164105.1 Bacteroidota bacterium
GGAATCGTAATGGCCGCCGGCCACGCGAAGCTGCCGTTGGCCGCAATTTTACGGAGCTTGGCCCCGCCGCCGTTGGCGTCGATCCAGCCCGTCATCACGTCGCCGTTGGCCAGCGGAAGCACCTTTACATCGTAACCTTGCCCCAGCGCCACCCCGGACGGAGCCCAGACGTGGTTGCCCACGCTGTCAAGTCGGTGGACCACAGCATCTGTGTTGCCGGTACCCGTAAACCCAATGTAGACGTGCTCTTGCGCGTCCAACCGGAAGTCCCATGTCACCGTGTAGGTGCTCATCGACGTGGTCGTGTTGAACTGCATGCCGTTGGTTCCGAGCCGCGGAACCCCCTGCTCATTAAGGATTTGAAGCCGCGGGCTGTAGCCGTTGCCCGTGGGCTGAAACATGGCCGTATACGTTCGTCCGCTAGGGCCGGTAATCGCCTGAAGGTCGTCGGTGGCGCCAGTGGCTACCGGGGTGTTTACGGCCGTGTTGGGGTTCCATTGGGCGGAACCCGCTACGCTGGCAACCAGCGCAATTCCAAGGTACAGTCTGCGAATCATGGTACAGGGTTTATTGGTTAAAGGTACCGGACATATGTACATTTGCCACCCCAATCGGAAAGGTGCCAGAGAGGTCGATCGGGGCGGTCTCGAAAACCGTTGTACTCGCAAGGGTACCGAGGGTTCGAATCCCTCCCTTTCCGCAGAATACAGCAAGGGCCCGCGCCTCCAAACGGAGGCGCGGGTTTTTTATTGCCCGCGCGATCGAACTCGTTCAAGTGAGCTTGCGGGCCATAAAAAACCGAGCGGTGCGCTAAAGGCGCACCGCGGGCCCTTGCTGTATTCATGCCACCCCCACTGGGAACGCGCCCTGCCGCTCCGCGGCGGGCGCAATCCCACCGCGCACAAAAAAACCGGCCCCTCGCGGGGCCGGCTTCACCAACTAAATCAACGATTTAGTTCTTCTTAACGGCCTTCCAAACCTCGGCTTCGTCCAACTTCTTGGTACAGAAGAACCAATCGTGGCAGGTCATCTCGCCTTCGTCGCCGTCCATGCGGGCCTTGGCCACGCCGCACGATCCGGCGGTCGGAACAATCACGTCGCTACCCGGGCGCCAATCGGCCGGCGTCGCGATCGAAAACGCGTCCGCGGTCTGCAGCGCCACCACCGTGCGGTAGATCTCGTCAAAGTTGCGGCCTACGCTCAGCGGGTAGTACAAAATCGTGCGAATCATGCCCTTCGGGTCGATGAAAAACACCGCACGGACCGCCTTCGTTGAACTTTCGCCCGGCTGAATCATGCCGTACTTCGAAGCCACCTCCATCGTGATGTCTTCAATCAGCGGAAACTTCACTTCTACATTGCTCATTCCGTTAAAGCTCACCTTCTCTTTGATGGTGCGCAACCACGCAATGTGCGAGTACAGGCCGTCCACGGACAGGCCCACCAACTTGGTGTTGACTTCGGCCAGCTTGTCCTCGATCGAGGCAAACGTCATGAATTCGCTGGTACAAACCGGCGTAAAATCGGCCGGGTGCGAAAAGAGGATCACCCAACTTCCTTCGTAGTCCTGCGGAAAATTAATAGTTCCTTGGGTCGTAATGGCGGTGAATTCGGGGGCGGCGTCGCCGATGCGGGGCATCGAGTACACGGGTGCAGTGGTAGTTTCCATGGTCTTGAATTTTTAGTGTTGATTACTGCACCAAAATTCCGCCGACCGCACTCCCTCCAGCGGAACCTACGTCACCAAAAACCCTCTAAAATAGGGCGTTTCTATCGTCGAGAGCCGGGGCCTATCGGCCCATCTACTTCCGCTTAGAAGCACCCGAGCCAAGCACTCACCGCATCACCCGGTACGCCATAGCCGCCCCGATCAGGGCCACCGTAAACGTGCCTTCGGCAAACGTCCGCACCAGCAGCGCAAAGACCACAAGCCCCGCGACCCAGGCCCAGCGAAACCCGATGATTCGAACGTAGGCGATGCCCAAAGCGATTTTTAGTCCGGCATAAAGGTTCCGCACCCAAGGAATACCCAGGGGATCAAAGCCCAGGGCGTGCTTTTCTTCGCCCACGACGATGCTCACGAACATCGACAGCATTAAAAAGCCGATGCTCCAGAGCCAGAACCGCCGCGATTCCGCTATTTGGCCCCCATCCATCGGTCAATGCGCGGTTTAAGAATCCAAAGCAGCACGATGGAACCGTAGATGAACACGCCAAACACGTACTTGATAAAGAAAAAGTAGGTGTCGCCGCCGTGGTCCCGAAGGGCGACCAGCGATCCGATGCGCACCACGTTAAAAAGCTGCACTACGAACAGGCCCACAAAAGCCTGCACCAGCGAGCGCCAGGTCCAACCGCCGATACCGATCACGTAGGCCGCGTACACAATGGCCAGGCGAAGCCCGTTGCAGCCCTCGAGAATGTTGACCATGCGCCCCTCGCGCCCTACGTAGCAACCGTCCAAAAAGCAGGACCATTCGCAGTCGGCAACCCCCATGAATCGGGCGGTTTCGTGGCTCAGGCGGCTCACCCAGTAGGTGACCATGTCCAAGTCGCCGTTCCGCTTGACCAGCACGAGGTAGAGGCTGTATAAAAAGCTCAGTACAAAAAAGGTGACCAAAAAGCGCACGACAAAGCCCAAGAAGGGGCGGTTGCTGCGAATCCAGGCGGTTAATGCTTCCATACCAAAAAGTAGATGATTCGAAGGTACGCCCAAAGCAGGTGGCGGGCCGCCCACAGTTGGCCAAGGCGCTTCACCGTCCGAGGCGTTTGCGGGCCACCACCGCGCCGCCCACGAGCAGCACGATCAGTCCGCCGTCCAGCGGAACCGGCGGATTCGGCTCCATCACCCGGTGCGGAATCGGCAGCGGTCCCCGCGGGGCCTCGAACATTCCGTCAAAACTTTGGCGAAAAATGATTTCGCTCCCGTCCATTTGGGCCGCAAGCACGGCCGGAAGTGCCACCAATGCAGCGGCAAGCAACATAGTCTTCATGATTTAGGGTTTTAAGTGGATTTTTAGGTGGTGCCACGTCGCGCCGATGCGTGCGCGAACGAGGTACAGCCCCTCGGGCAGCTGGTGCATCCAGGGTTC
>JBEAQA010000010.1:0-16066 GCA_041164105.1 Bacteroidota bacterium
TCGACCAAATGCGGGCGGACTACCTTACCCGTTTTGCGCCGCTGTACACCGGCGGTTTTAAACGTTTGGTAACCGAAGGACACGTTTTCCGCAACGCGCACTACACGCACACTCCGACCTATACGGGTCCCGGGCACGCCGTGGTGTATACGGGTACGGACCCGGCTAACCACGGGCTGATCGCCAACGACTGGTACGATCCGGCGCTGGGCCGCACGGTGTACTGCGTCGAGGACCTCGACGTACAGCCGGTGGGCAGCACCCGCGAGGCCGACAAGCGCAGCCCAAAAAATATTCGCTCCACTACCTGGACCGACGAGCTGGAATGGGCCAGCGTGGGCGCATCTCGCGTGTACGGCTTTTCGCTGAAGGACCGCGGCGCCATCACCGCCGCCGGGCACTACGGCGACGCGGCGTTTTGGATGGACGACAAGGTCGGCTTTGTCACCTCGTCGCACTATGCGTCGGAGTTGCCGGCCTGGCTCCAAGCGTTTAACGCCGCGCACAGCCCGGCCAGTTACCTCAAAGGTTCGTGGAATCGCTTGATGCCGGCGTCGGTCTACGAGTCGTTTACGGGGCCGGACGAGCGCCCTTTTGAGGGCAAGCTTCGGGGCGCTTCGAGCGGAAGTTTTCCGTACGATCTGGAGGCTTTGGGCGCTGGAAATCCGGGGCTAATTCGCTACACGCCCTACGGCAACCAGATCCTGATTGACGTCGCGTTGGCCGCCGTGGACGCGGAGCAGCTCGGGCGCGGAACCCATACCGACGTGCTGGCGATCTCGTTCTCGACGCCCGACCACCTGGGGCACCTCATGGGGCCGCGCGCGCAGGAACTGATGGACGTGTACTTGCGCCTGGACCTGCAGCTGGGGCAGCTTTTTGAGGCGCTCGATGCGCGCCTGGGCCGCGGAAACTACTACGTTTCGCTGACCGCCGACCACGGTGCCTGCGACAATTCCAACCAGGCTGCCCTCGACGGGTTTGCGGTGCGGAGTTGGTCCAATGACGAGCTCAACCGCCAGTTTGCCGAGCTCCTGGCTGGGCTTGACCTTGACGAGCCGGGCATTGTGCACGTCGGCAACGACCAAATTCACTTGGCCAGCACGGACGACGACGATTGGGAGCTGGTGCGCGACGCGCTGATGAAGCACCCGGCCGTACAAATGGCTTGGACGGTCGAAGAGGTTCGAAATTCCTGCGACGAAAAAGCCGGTCAGCGCCGAAATTCTCTGGACGCCCGCAGCGGACAGGTGTTTTACGAGCTTAAGTCCGGCCACATGAACTACGGCGAAGACGGCTGCACCCACGGTTCGGGGCACGCCTACGACACGCACGTGCCCATCGTATTTATGGGACCCGGAATTCCGGCCAACGACCGTCGCTGGGAGCGCGTACATCCGCGCGACATCGCGCCAACCTGGTCCATGCTTTTGGGCATTGCCCTGCCGTCGAGTGCCACGGGGGATCCGCTGCCGTTGGACAAATAGCTGGGTGGCTGGTTAGCTGGTTAGCTAGTTAGCTGGTTAGCTAGTTGGCTGGTTAGCTAGTTAGCTGGTTAGCTAGTTGGCTGGTTAGCTAGTTAGTTGGGTAGCGAGTTTGGCGCTTGCCCGTAAGCTCTGAATAAACCAACGAGCCAACTAGCCAAATAGCTAACCAGCCAACAAGCTACCGAACCACTTCGCACACCGGAATCGGCAGCATTTTGTGCCGGTTGGCTCGGTGGAAGCGTGCGTAAATAAGGAAGACGTCCCGGTCGCGACCGTTCAAGCCCTGGTCCGTGGACCATTGCGCGTCGTCAGTTACCTGCTCGGGCGACCAGCGGGCGGTGCGCGCGAATTCCATGGCCTGCTCGAGTTCGGCGTAGCGGGCTCCGAGTTGGTCTTCGTCGGTGCGCCCGTCGTTCCACAGGCCGTCGGTGGGCGCCGCGTCCAAGATGGCCTGAGGAACCCCAAGGTGGCGCCCCACGGCGTAGACCTCGGACTTGTAGAGGTCGGCGATGGGACTGAGGTCCACGCCCCCGTCGCCGTACTTGGTGAAAAAGCCGACGCCGAAATCCTCTACTTTGTTGCCGGTGCCCGCCACCAGGAGGCCGTGGGCTTGCCCTTCAGCGTAAAGGGTCGCCATGCGAAGGCGCGCTCGGGTGTTGGCCAGGGCTAGATTTCGCTGGGGGGACTCCGGCAAACTCAGGGCGTCCACATGGGCATCAAAAACGGCCGTAAGGTCGACGCGTCGTGCCAGCACGTTGGGGTGGCGGGAGCCGAGTTCCGCCATCCATTCCTGGGCCCGTGTGACTTGGTCCGCGGCTTGGTGAATGGGCAGTTCGAGCAGGTGCACCTCGAGTCCGGTAGCCGCACAGAGGCCGGCGGTGACCGCCGAGTCGATTCCGCCCGAAACCCCCACCACAAAGCCTTGGGCCCGGGCCGACGTGGCGTAGTGGGCGAGCCAATCAATAATGTGCTGGGTTACGGCGGGAACGTTCACGGGACTACCTTTGGACTGTGGTTATTAGGACGCCAAAATTAGGTCTTTTGTTCGCAGCACTTGCGGGTTTGTGGGCGGTTTCGTGCCAAAGCGACCCCTGGGAAGCGGCGGGCGAGGCCGCCGAAGCCGAAGCCCAGTCCAAGGTGCTTGCTGCCCCGGATCCCCTGCGCATTGTGCATTTTGCGGATTCGGTGCTGGATTTGGATTCCGCCGCATTGATGCCCCGCCTCGAGGCGATGGCGCCGCGGCACCCGCTGATTTTTGAACCCAACTGGCGCGAAAATTTGCCGCCCTACCTGCTGGACGAGGGCGTGCAGATGCTTTGGGCCGACACGAAAAAAGTGCGCCCGGACCTGGGCGAGTTTTCGGCGCGCATCACTGCGCTGCTCGATCGGGTCGACGGCCTTCAGGGGCAGCCCACGGGCTTGCAGATTTATACGTACGTGTCTCGGGCTGAGGAATTTGACGTCATTCAGGCCGACGGGGCCCTGTTCGTGGCCTGGGACCGGTTCTTGGGCGCTGACCATCCGCTGTACGCTCAAGAGGCCCAGTATTTGCGCGCGCGCCACCATCCGGAGCGGATTTATGCGGCCGTGGCTGCGGCGCTGTACAACCCGCAGAGCGCCGGGGGCGGAACGTTGGTGGACGAAATGCTCCGCCGCGGAAAGCAGCTGCTCTTTATTCAAACCGTGCTGGGCGAAGCCGATGCGTACCGCTATTTGACGTATTCGCAGGCCCAGCAGGACTTTGCCGTGGCCCACGAACGCGAGCTTTGGGAAACCCTGGTGAGCCAACGCTGGCTTTACGACCGACGGCCCGACCTCAAGCGCAAACTGATCGAGGTGGCTCCGTTTTCGAAGCTGGGCAGCGAGCGCGACGCCGAAATTCCGGGCCAGATTGGCGCGTGGTTTGGGTGGCGCATTCTTCAATCCTACTGGCGCGCCCACCCCGAGTTGGGGCTGTGGGACGTGCTCGAAGGGGGCCCCGCAAGCGCCGATCTATTGCAGCAATCTAAGTACCGACCATGAACTCGACCATTACGCTAGAAATTGAACTCGACGAAAACCGCGTGCCGGAGCGCATCCACTGGTCCGCGCCGGACGGGGGCGTCGACCGTTCCGAAACCCCGGCGATCATGCTGTCGGTTTGGGACGAGCGCGCAGAGGAATTGCTGCGGATTGACCTGTGGACCAAAGACATGAAAATGGACCACATGAAAAAGCTGTACCACCAAACGCTGCTGGCGCTGGCGGACGGCTTTGAACGGTCCACGTCCGAGGCCGAGGCCGCCGAAGACCTCCGGGCGTTCGCCCGGCACTTTGCCGAAAAGGTTAAATTGCTGGACCCGAGCCGCTGAGTTCCGCGTTGACGGACTCGATGTAGGCGAGCAGCTTGTCGCGGCCGTAGCCGGTTTCGGCACTGGTCTGGAACCATTGGGGCATCTCGGACCAATCCTTGAGGAAGGCCTTTTCGAAGGCCGCTCGGTTTTTCATGAGCACGGAACCCGAAACTTTGTCCGCCTTAGTGAATACTAGGGCAAAGGGCACGCGCCACGATCCGAGTTGCTTGAGGAACTCGAGGTCAACCTGCTGGGGCTCCAGACGCCCGTCGATCAGGACGAACACGAGGGCTAGGTTTTTACGCTCGCGGACGTAGCGACCAATCATGGTGCTGAAGCTCGCCCGCTGGGTCTTGCTCACCTTGGCGTAGCCGTAGCCCGGAAGGTCGGCGAGAACCCACGTTCCGCGCTCAATTTTAAAGAGGTTGATGAGCTGGGTTTTGCCTGGCCGGCCCGACGTCTTGGCGAGGTCTTTGTGGCCCACCAAGCGGTTGATGAGCGAGGATTTTCCGACGTTCGAACGGCCGATGAAGGCGTACTCCGGCAGGTCCCACGCGGGACAATCCTCGACCTTGGGCGAGGAAAGGACGAATTCCGCGTGCAGATTTAGGCGCTGGCCTGCTTCTGAAGCCACTGGTCGACGATTGCGTTAAACTCCTCGGGGTGCTCCATCATGGCCGCGTGGCCGCAGTTGTCGATCCAATTGAGCTCGGAATTGGGCAGCAGTTCGTGGAATTTATCGGCCACCTCGGGCGGAGTCACCGCGTCCTGCTTACCCCAAACAATGCAGACGGGGACATCAAATTTTTTGATGTCTTCGGCCATGTTGTGGCGGATGGCGGACTTCGAGATTGCCAAGGTTTTGATGGCCTTGGTGCGGTCGTTGACCGTTTCGAATACCTGATCGATCAATTCTTCGGTGGCGACTTCTTTAACCTGGAACACGTCGCGCACGCGGTCGGCGATGTAGTTGCGGTCGCCGCGGCGCGGGTAGCTGTTGCCCATGGCGGATTCGTACAGGCCGCTCGATCCGGCCAAAACCAAACCGGCCACTTTTTCGGGGAACTGCTTTTGAAAGAGCAGCGCAATGTGGCCGCCGAGGCTGTTGCCCACGAGGTAAACTTTTTCATAGCCCTTGCTGTCGACGAACTTCTTGACAAATTTGGTCAAGCTTTTTACGGACGTCGTCGCCAACGGCATGGAGTACAGGGGGAGCAACGGAACCGTGACTTCGTACCCCCGCTGGCTGAAGTAGCTCAGCTGGTGCTCGAAGTTGCTGAGGGTCCCCATGAGTCCGTGGAGAAAGATGATGGGCGTTCCGGATCCTTCAGAGAGGTACTCGAATTTTCCGTCGTTGATGAGCGTCGACATTAGGCGCGGTTTAGGAATCCGGCAAAGATAGGCAATTACGAAAGTGCAGCTCCGAACGGGGCCCAATACGCCATTGGAGCTGTTGGGAACCGTACCGACGGCGCCGACGACCACGCCGGGTCGCATTGATTTTCAAAATATTGTATTTCAAATACTTAGATTAAAAGACAAAAAGTTATTCACAATTGTGGGAGAAAGTGGGTGATTGTGGGAGGATGTCGGTACTTTTGGTACAGAAATCCCGCAAAACCGCATGAATTCCGTACTCGGTGTATACGAATGCAGCATGGACGCCAAAGGCCGCGTCCTCTTGCCCGCTGGCCTGAAGCGCCAGCTGGATGCTGCCGCGCACGAGGGATTTGTGCTGAAGCGCAGTGTGTTTAGCCCGTGCTTGGAGCTGCACACGATGGAGCAGTGGCGGGGGATTTCGGCCAAGATTGGCAAGCTCAACCGTTTTGTAAAAAAGAATGCCGACTTCGTGCGGCTGTTTCACGCCGGCGTCAAAATGGTCGAGCTCGACGGTTCGGGCCGCATTTTGATCGCCAAGGACCTGGCCGCGTTTGCGGGCCTCGAGCGCGAGCTTGTTTTTTCGGGCACGCCCTTCGGCGTCGAAATTTGGAGCCGCTCGGCCTACGAGGCGGCAGTTAACCCCTCGGACCTGGATTTCGCCCAGCTGGCCGAGGATGTGATGGGCGGCCAAAGCGGGGACCATGAGCTACCATAGCCCTGTTTTGCTCGCCGAATGCCTTGAATTTTTAAACCTCCGTCCCGACGGGACCTACGTCGACGCCACCTTCGGCGGCGGCGGCCACAGTCGGGCCATTTTGGAGAAGCTGGGGCCCAACGGGCGCCTCTTCGGCTTTGATCAGGATCCGGACGCCCAGGCCAACGCCCTGGACGATCCGCGGTTCACGATGGTTCCGCACAATTTTGAGCACCTGAAGCGGTTTTTGCGCCTGCACGGCGCCCCGCAGGTCGACGGAATTTTGGCCGACCTGGGCGTCAGCAGCCACCAGCTCGACGTGCCTGAACGCGGCTTTGCCCACAAGTACGACGGACCGCTGGACATGCGCATGAATCCCGAGGCCGGCCAGCCCGCCAGCGAATGGCTCAATGAGGTGGGCGAGCTCGAGCTGCGCAAGGTGTTGGCGGAATTTGGGGACGTGGAACGCCCCGCGGCCGTAGCGGCCGCGATGCTCCGAGCCCTTCCGCTAACGACCACCAACGAACTGAAGGCGGTTCTGGAACCGTTCAGCCAGCGGGGCCGCAACGCCAAGTTGCCGGCCCGCGTGTTTCAGGCCATCCGGATTGCGGTCAACCGCGAAATGGACGTGCTGGATACGTTCTTAACCGACAGCGTGGATGCCCTGAAGCCGGGCGGTCGGTTGGTGGTCAGGAGCTACCACAGCCTGGAGGACCGCCGCGTGAAGAACTTGATGCGCGAAGGCCGTATTGACGGCGAAGCGGACCGCGACGACTTTGGGCGCCGCTTGGTTCCGTTCCAGGTACTTACCCGAAAGCCCGTAAGTGCGGGTCCCGACGAACTGGAGGCCAACCCCCGGTCGCGCTCTGCGCGCCTGCGGGCGGCTGAAAAATTGGCCATAATCCATGGCTAAAGCAACTACGAGCAAGGGACTTTTGGCCTCGGTGCTCCGCGGCAGCTTTTTGGGCCACCCCGCGGTGGTGCGCAACCTGCCCTTTGCCGCCTTTTTGAGTGCACTGGGGCTGGTGGCCATTTTTATGGCCCACCGGGCGGAACAACAAGCCCGCCGCATCAGCCAACTCGGCGCCGAGCTGAGCGAAGTCAAGTCCGAGTACCTCGAAGCCAAGTCCACCCTCATGCGCATGGGTACCGAATCTTCGGTACGGCAGCGCGCCCAAGCCTTGGGCATGGTAGCTCCGAGCAAAGCCCCCGAACGCATCAAAAAGCCGAGCGATGACGCCGAATGATCCCGACCAAATCAGCTCGCGCTGGGTCGCCGGACTGACGGGCGGCCTCTTTGTGTTTGGCTTGGCGGTACTGGTCAAGCTGTACGTCGTATCCCTCAAGGACGGCCCCGCCCTTCGCGAAGCCATGCGCGACCGCGTGGTGCAGCAGCGCTCGGTTCCGGCCAGCCGAGGCAACATTTATTCGGCCGACGGCCAACTGCTGGCGACGTCGATGCCCGTCTACGAACTGCGCTGGGACGCCCAAGTGGTGGACGACGCCCGATTCGAAGCCCACGCCCAAGAGACGGCCCGCGGCCTGCAGCGCCTGCTCGGCGAGCGCAGTGCGTCGGAATGGTTCCGCTACTTGCGCGACCAGCACCGCGATAAAAAACGCTACGCGCTCATCGCCAAAAACCTCAGTTTTAGCCTGTACCGCAAGGTTAAAAGCCTGCCGCTTTTTGAGGGAAGTCCCTTTAAAACGGGCTTGATTGCCGAAGAGCGCTACACCCGCTTGATGCCGATGGGCATGCTGGCGCAGCGGACCATCGGATACTGGCGCCCCGACGCCAAAGCTGGGCTGGAAGCGGCCTACCAAAAAGTGCTTAACGGCCAGGACGGCCGCCGCTGGATGCAGCACTTCGGCAAGGGCCAGTGGAAGCCGCTCGAAGTGGACTACGAGGTGGAACCCCGCGACGGCGCCGACATTGAAACGACCCTCGACACCCGGATTCAGGACATCGCCCACCGGGCGCTGCTCGAACGCCTGCAGAAGTACCGGGCGGAGCACGGTTCCGTCATCGTGATGGAGGTCGCGACGGGAAAAATCCGCGCCATGGTCAACCTCGGCCGCGAAGAAGGCGACAGCGTGTACACGGAGCTGCGCAACTACGCGGTCTGGGAAAAGACCGAACCCGGCTCGACGTTCAAGTTTGCGGCCCTGCTCGCCGCCCTCGAGGACGGCATCGTCGACACCAACACCCGCGTGGACACGGACGGCGGCGTGTATGTGGTGCACGGCAAAAAGGTCAACGACTCGCACAAGGGCGGCTACGGCGTGATTTCGCTCGGCCGCGCGCTCGAGGTTTCGAGCAACACCGGGGTGGTCAAGGCCATTTACCCCAAGTACCTGGCGAATCCCCAGGATTTTATTGACCGCCTTTACCAAATGGGGCTCGGCGAAAAGACGGGCATCGAGGTCAACGGCGAGAGCAAGCCGTTCATTCCGCAGCCCGGAAGTGCGCGCTGGTCCGGAACGACACTGCCGTGGATGATGTTCGGCTACGGCGTCCAGTGCACGCCGCTGCAGACGCTGGTATTTTACAACGCCCTGGCCAACGACGGCAAAATGGTGCGCCCGCGGCTTTGGGAGCGCACGATTGACCGCGGCCAAGTGGTGGCGGAATCGGAACTCGAATACATCCGCCCCAGCATTGCGTCCAAAGAAAACGTGCTGAAGGTTCGGGATTTGATGGAAAAAGTGGTGCTGCGCGGTACTGCGGCCAACATCAAGCTGGACTCGCTGAAGCTGGCGGGCAAGACCGGAACCTGCCAACTCGAATACTGGAACCCCGAGCGCATGGGCTACCAGGCGTCGTTTGCGGGCTACTTCCCGGCCGACAACCCCAAGTACTCGTGCGTGGTGGTGATCTCGCGGCCGATTAAGAGCATGGGCTACTACGCCAACGTGGTGGCCGCCCCGGTGTTTCAGGACATCGCGCTCGGAATTACCAAATTCTTGCCGGACGAAACGGTTCCGCCCCGCGGGTACTGGAGCGACGGCCTCGAGACCACCGCCGCCCGCAGCGCGGAATCCGCCAAATCGCAGTGGAGCACTGCCGCCGAAGCCCTCGAACAGGGCGCCATGCCCAACTGGACGGGCTGGAAGGGCGCCGACGCCGTGCAGCTGCTGGAGCGCCACGGATTCCGCGTCGAAGTGCGGGGCAACGGCCGAGTCCGCACCTGGAATTCCGGCGGGGCTAAAAAAATTACGCTGATTTTAGGATGAAGCTGCTCAAGAATTTGCTCTACGGGGTGCGCCTGGAAGACGTTCAGGGAACCACCAATTTGGCGGTCGAATCGGTCACGTCGGACAGCCGCAAAGTGCGGCCCGACAGCCTTTTTGTGGCGGTGCGTGGCACGCACGTCGACGGGCACCATTTCTTGGACCAAGCCATCGCCGCCGGAGCCAAGGCCGTGGTGGTCGAAGAGGTTCCGGCCCAGCCTGCCCCCGAGGTTACGTGGATTCACGTCGCCGACAGCGCCAAGGCCTACGCGCTGATCGCCTGCTCGTGGTTTGAGCACCCGAGCCGCAGCATGCAGGTCGTGGGCGTCACCGGCACCAACGGCAAGACGACGACCGCGTCGCTGCTCTACCACATGATGATGCACCGCGGCGTGAAGGCGGGCCTGATCAGCACGGTCAAGGTCTGCGTGCACACCGCCGAGGAGCCGGCCACCCACACCACGCCCGACGCCTGGGTGCTTCAGGGGCACCTCGCCCGCATGCGCGACGCCGGCTGCAAAATGGTCTTTATGGAGGTCAGCTCGCACGGTTTGGTGCAGCACCGCGTGGCCGGACTGCAGTTTGCCGGAGCCGTGTTCACCAACATTTCGCGGGACCACCTGGACTACCACGAGACGATGGACAACTACGTTGCCGCCAAAAAGTTGCTGTTTGACGGTTTGACGAGCGACGCGTTTGCCCTGGTGAATTCCGACGACAAGCACGGCGAGACGATGCTGCTCGAGTGCGCCGCCCGCCCGATGACGTACGCCCTGAAGCGGCCCGCCGACATCAAGGTGAAAATCCTCGAGTCGCACCTTCAGGGAACCCTGCTGAGCATCAACCAGCGCGAGTGCTGGTCGCAGCTCATTGGCACGTTCAACGCCTACAACATGGCCGCGATGTACGGTGTGGCGGTGGCGCTAGGGGTTCCCGCGGACGAAGCCCTGCAGGCACTGAGCGCCGTGCGCAGCGTGGACGGACGCTTTCAAAAAGTGGCTGGCCCCGACGGGCGCGTGGGCATTGTGGACTACGCCCACACGCCGGACGCCCTCGAAAACGTGCTGAAAACGCTTCAAGAGCTCAACCAAGGCGCCCAGCAAATCCTCACGGTGGTGGGCTGCGGCGGCGACCGCGACAAGGGCAAGCGCCCCGAAATGGCGCGCATCGCGGCGGACCGCAGCACCAAGGCCATTTTGACCAGCGACAACCCCCGCAGCGAAAACCCCGAGGCCATCCTCGACGACATGGAAGCCGGACTCGACCCCGTGCAAAAGCGCCGCGCACTCCGCATCAGCGACCGCGCCCAAGCCATCAAGTTGGCCGTGCAGCTCTCGGCCCCGGGCGACGTCATCCTCGTCGCGGGCAAAGGCCACGAAACCTACCAAGAAATCGCCGGGGTCAAGCACCCTTTTGACGACGTTGCCACCCTCAAAGAACAGTTTAACGCCCTGTAAATCATGCTGTACGCCCTCTTTGACATGCTAAAACCCTACGACCTTCCGGGCGCGGGGCTCTTCAGCTACCTGACGTTTCGCGCGGCCCTGGCCATCTTGCTGTCGCTGACCATCAGTTTGGCGTTTGGCGGGCGGCTGATCAAGCTGCTTCGCACGCTTCAGGTGGGCGAAACGGTGCGCGACCTGGGCCTCGAGGGCCAGCTGAGCAAGGCCGGAACGCCGACGATGGGCGGCCTCATCATTCTGGCGGCCATTGTGGTCCCGGTGCTGCTGGTGGCCGACTTGAGCAACATTTACATCCAGCTGCTGCTGCTCACCACGGTGTGGATGGGCGCGATTGGCTTCGCCGACGACTACATCAAGGTGTTCCGCAAGAACAAGCAGGGGTTGCGCGGAATTTTCAAAGTCATTGGCCAAGTCACGCTCGGCGTGGTCGTGGGCGCGGTCCTGGCCTTTCATCCGGACGTGGCGATGAAGGAGGAGCTTCCGGCCACCGCCCTGGACGAACTCTACGGCGAGGCCGGCGGCGGCAAGCCCAAGTTTGGGCCGGCCGAGCAGCACCTGCGCACCACGATTCCGTTCATCAAGGACTCGACGTTTGACTACGCCGACCTCGTGTTCTGGACCGACGCCCAGGCCGAATGGGCCTGGCTGCTCTTCATCCCCATCGTGATCTTCATCATTACGGCGGTGAGCAACGGCGCCAACTTGACCGACGGCCTGGACGGCCTGGCGGGTGGAACCTCGGCCATCATCGCCTTTACCCTGGCGGTCTTGGCCTACGTGAGCGGCTCAGTGGTCTTTGCCAGCTACCTCGACATCATGTACATCCCGATGTCGGGCGAGCTCATCGTGTTTGCCGCGGCCTTTCTCGGTGCGGCCATCGGATTTCTTTGGTACAACACCTACCCCGCCCAAGTATTTATGGGCGACACGGGCAGCCTGTCGATCGGAGCCATCATTGCGGTCTTTGCGCTGATTATCCGCAAGGAGCTGCTCATTCCCATTTTGGCCGGAATCTTTTTGGTCGAAAACCTCAGCGTCATGCTGCAGGTCAGCTACTTCAAGTACACCAAAAAGAAGTACGGCGAGGGCCGCCGCATCTTCTTGATGTCGCCGCTGCACCACCACTACCAAAAGAAGGGCCTGCACGAGTCCAAAATCGTGACCCGCTTCTGGATTTCGGGCATCTTCTTGGCCATTTTCACCCTCATCACCCTCAAACTCCGCTAGTCCCGTGCGCGCTGTACTCCCCCATCGGATCGCCGTGCTCGGCGGCGGCGAAAGCGGCATCGGAGCCGCCCTGCTCGCGGCGCACCGCGGCGTCGGCGTCTTTTTGAGCGAGGGCAAATCGCTCGGCCCGGGATTCCGCGCGGAATTGGAAGCGGCCGGCGTGCCGTTCGAAGAAGGCCAGCACAGCCTGGACCAGCTGCTCGAAGCCGAGGCGGTGGTCAAGAGCCCGGGCATTCCGCCCAGCCACCCCGCCGTGGTGGCGCTCAAAGAGGCCGGTGTGCCCATCTGGTCCGACATCGAGTGGTTTTACCGCAACTGCCCCACAGGCGCCAAAATCGCCGCCATCACGGGCAGCAACGGCAAGACGACCACGACGAGCTGGTTGGGGCACATCCTGAAGCAAGCCGGCGCGAACGTTCAGGTCGGCGGCAACATCGGCGTGGGTGCCGGACGCCTGCTGCTCGAGCCGGATGCCGACATCTACGTGCTCGAGGTGTCGAGCTACCAGCTCGAGGACTGCCCGAGCTTCAAGCCCGACGTGGCCGTGCTGACGAACATCACGCCGGACCACCTGGACCGCTACGGCAGCCTCGAGGCCTACGCCGAAACCAAGTTTGCGATTGCCCAGCACCAAGGCCGCGACGACGCCTTTGTCTTTTACGGCGAAGACCCGGTGAGCCGCCGCTACCTCGAGCGCGTGGCCGCCAGCCTCTACCCCATCTACACCTCGGAACCGGCTGAACTGCCGGCCCAGGGTGCCGCCCCCATTCCCCCGAACTACCTCATTAGAACCGCAGATTCCGACATGACCATCGACGAACTCGCCCTGCAGGGCAAGCACAACACGTTCAACGCTTTGGCCGCGGGGCTGTCCGCCCGCCTGCTCCAAGTGCGCGACGAAGCCATCCGCGAATCGCTGGCCCACTTTGAGGGCCTCGAGCACCGCATGGAATCTGTGGCGCACGTCGGCGGAATCCACTTCATCAACGACTCCAAGGCCACGAACGTCAACTCGACGTACTACGCCCTGGAGAGCATGACGACCCCCACCGTGCTGATCCTCGGCGGCGTCGACAAGGGCAACGACTACAGCGAGCTGTTCCGCCTCGTCGAGAAAAAAGTCAAGGCCATCGTCGCCATGGGCACGGACAACGCCAAAATTGTGGCGGCCTTTGAGGGCCGCGTGCCCCTGCTCGCCGAAACGGCCAGCATGGAACAGGCCGTCCGCACCGCCTACCAGCTCGCCAGCAAGGGCGACACGGTGCTGCTCAGCCCCTGCTGCGCCAGCTTCGACCTCTTTCAGAACTACGAAGACCGCGGCCGCCAATTTAAAACCTGCGTTCGCGCCCTTTAACCCATGGAAAACCAAGGCTTCAGCAAAATATTTCAGGGCAGCACCCAGGTTTGGGTGGGCATGCTCTTGCTGTCGCTGTTTTCGCTGCTCCCGGTGTACAGCGGGGGCGGAACCCTCAGCCACTTCTCGTTCATCGTGATGAGCTGGGGCGCAGCCTTTTTTATTCACCGCACGCCCTACCGCTTTTTTGGCAGCGTGGCCGGAATCCTCATGGTCCTCACCCTGGGCCTGCTCGCGTTTACGCTGGCGCAGGGCCGAACCATCGGGGGCGCCAACGCCAGCCGATGGATCACCATTTTCGGCATGTCCTTTCAGACCAGCGCGCTGGCCAACATCGTGCTCATCATGTTTGTCGCCCGGCAAATGGCCAAGCGCAAAGAGGAATGGACGTTCGGCCAATCTTTTCGCAAGGTGCTCTGGGCCATCTTTTTGACGGTGGCCCTGATTCTTCCGGCCAACTTTTCGACCGCCGCACTGGTCTTTGTCAACGCCACGGTCGTATTGGCCCTGGGCGGTTACCCGTTTAAGTACTTGCTGCGCCTGGGCGGAATCGGCGCCGCCCTGCTGGCCGTCTTTATTGCGGCCGTCATGGTTGCGCCCAACCTGATGCCCAACCGGGTGCAAACCTGGAAGTCCCGCATCGAAACCTTTGCCGGCGGAGGTTCTGAAGACGATACCTACCAAACCACCCTGGCCCAAACCGCCATCGCCGAGGGCGGCGTCTTTGGTCAAGGTCCCGGCGGCGGGCTGCACAAGCACTTTTTGCCCCAAAACAACTCGGACTTCGTGTACGCCCTGATCGTCGAAGAATACGGTCTGGTGGGCGGAACCATTGTGCTGGCCATGTACATCTGGCTGCTCTTTGCCGTGGTCCGCGTGGCCAAGCGGGCCAAGGACCTCTTTGGCAAACTGCTCGCGCTGGGCATTGGCTACGCCGTCGTCCTTCAGGCCTTCATCAACATGGCGGTGGCGACGGGGCTGTTTCCGGTCACGGGCCAAACGCTTCCGCTGGTGAGCGCGGGCGGAACCTCGCTGCTGCTGACCTGCAGCGCCCTCGCAATGGTCTTGGCCGTCAGCCGCGGCAAGGGCGACGGCGAATACGTCGACCCCGACCTCGCCGAAGCCCTCGAAAACGACTGGAACGAAGACCCCCAGACCACCCCCACGGCCCACGCACCAAACCCTACCCATGGCTGAGCAACTCCGAATCATCATTTCTGGCGGCGGCACCGGCGGCCACATTTTTCCGGCCGTCAGCATCGCCCGCGAGATCCAAGCCCGCTACCCGCAGGCCCGCATCCTCTTTGTGGGGGCTGAGGGGCGCATGGAAATGGACCGCGTTCCCGCGGCGGGATTCCCCATCGAGGGCATCCGCATTGCCGGGTTTCAGCGCAAGAAATTGCTGGCGAACCTGAGCCTTCCGGGCAAGATTTGGTCGAGCCTCAAGCGGGTCCGCGCCATTTTGGAGCGCGAGCGACCCCACCTGGTGATCGGCACGGGCGGCTACGTCAGCGGCCCCACCCTGTGGGTAGCGCAGCGCATGGGGATTCCGACCCTGATCCAAGAACAAAACAGCTTCGCCGGCTGGACCAACCGCTGGCTGAGCAAGAAGGCCGGCGCCATCTGCGTCGCCTACCCGGGCATGGAATCGGCGTTTCC
This sequence comes from Bacteroidota bacterium, assembly GCA_041164105.1. GTDB lineage: Bacteria > Bacteroidota > Bacteroidia > Flavobacteriales > Schleiferiaceae > TMED14. The sequence continues at coordinate 14,826 of JBEAQA010000010.1, forward strand.
GGCCGACCGCATTCGCTTTACCGGCAACCCGGTGCGACCGGACCTGGCCGCGCTCGCCGCCGAACCCACCACCGAGGCCCTGCGCGCCGAGGCCAAAGTGCAGCTCGGCTTCGACCCGATCAAGCCCCTCGTGCTCATTTTGGGCGGAAGCCAAGGCGCCCGCGCCATCAACGAGGGCGTGGCGGCCTGCGAGAACATGTGGCGTTCCAGCGACATTCAGATTTATTGGCAGTGCGGCCGCTTTTATGCGCAGGACCTGATTGCCCGCTTCGGCCAGGGCCGCGGACGCCAAATCAGTGCGTTCATCGACGACATGCCCAGCGTGCTGCGCGCCGCCGACCTCGTGCTCTCGCGGGCCGGAGCCGGAACCCTCAGCGAACTGACCTGCGCCGGATCGGCATCCGTCCTCGTGCCGTCGCCCAACGTGGCCGAAGACCACCAAACCCACAACGCCCAAAGCCTCGTGGCCTCGGGCGCCGCCGTCATCATGCCCGAGATCAACATCGCCAACCTCTGCGGCCACGTGCACGGGCTGCTGTACCGGCCGGACGAACTCGAGCTGCTCCGCGGCAACGCCCGCAAGCTGGCCAAGCCCCGCGCGGCGGCGGACATCGTCAACGAATGCGAACGCCTTTGGACATGGCGCAGCTAAACGCACTACCGCCGGAGCTCGGCGCCATTCCGTCCCTCGACTTCGTGGGCATCGGCGGCATCGGCATGTCGTCGCTCGCCCGCTGGGCTATGGCGCGCGGAATTCCCGTGACCGGCTACGACAAAACGCCCTCGGACCTCACCGACGCCCTGCAGCGCGAAGGGGCCCGCATCCGCTTTGACGCGGCGCTCGAAGCCTGGAACGTTCCCGCCGACGCCTGGATCATTTACACGCCGGCCATCCCCGCCGACCACCCGCAGCTCGCGGCCGCCAAGGCCCAGGGCCGCGTGGTCCTCAAGCGCGCCGAATTGCTGGGCCGCATCGCCAACGCCGGAACCTGCCTGGCCGTCGGCGGCACCCACGGCAAGACGACCACCTCGGCCATGCTCGCCTGGATGCTCCACCAGCACCAGCCCATTCAAGCCTTTTTGGGCGGAATCGCGACCAACTTCGCCTCGAACTGCCTGCCGGGCCCCGCGGACGTCAGCGTCGTCGAAGCCGACGAGTTTGACCGATCCTTTCTTCACCTGCACCCCAGCGCCGCCGTGATCACCAGCACCGACGCCGACCACCTCGACATTTACGGCGA
>JBEAQA010000011.1:0-8067 GCA_041164105.1 Bacteroidota bacterium
GCTCCGCTTTACGCTGCTGGGCGATCCGGCGATGCGCCTCAATGCTCCGGAACAGGCCATTCGATTTGATTCGCTGGTGGTGCACCGGCCCGGATCCTTACCGGCTTGGACGCCTACCGACAGCCTTCGCGCCCTGGATTTAGTGCGCCTGCGCGGTCGGGTGCTCGATTCGGCGGGCGACCTCGACACCTCGTTCTCGGGCTCGGTGCGGCTGCAGCTGTTTGATAAAGTTCAGCCCTTGACGATGCTCGACAACGACAACGTAGGGTATTCTGCCACGTACGCGGTACGCAACCAGCGCGCTTACCAGGGGGTTGTGGATGTGGTTCGCGGTCAGTTCACTGCGGAATGGCGCATGCCCTTGGACCTAGTGCTGGATTGGGGGCGCGGCAAGCTCTTGGCCTACGGTGCGACCAACGACCGCGACGCGGCGGGCGCCACCGAGGACCTCTTTTTGGGCGACTTGGCACCGGACGCTCCGTTGGACGTTCAAGGCCCTTCGTTGCGCGTGTACCTGGACGACACCAATTTTACGTCGGGCGGAATCACCGGGCCGAATCCGCTGGGTCTGGTGCGCTTGGCCGATCCGAACGGAATCAACGCCTTAGGTTCGGGAATCGGTCACGACCTGGTCGGCTTCTTGGACGACGACTGGAGTACTCCGTTGGTGATGAACGACCGCTACCAGGCCGACGCGAACACCTACCAGCGCGGAACCGCCACCTGGCCCTTTGCCGACTTGGCGGACGGACCGCACCGATTTACCGTGCGGGCCTGGGATACGTACAATAATCCGAGTCAGGCAAGCGTTGAGTTTGTCGTGGTGTCGCGCGAACGTTTGCAACTTGGAGCCCTTAGGGTGTTTCCGAACCCGAGCCCGGGAACGGTGCACTGGCTCGTGGAGCACAATTCCGCCGGCGACAGTTTAGCAGCCCATTGGTCCGTCAGCGACGGCGCAGGTCGCGTCGTTTGGGCGAATTCGTGGTCGGGAGTGGCAACCTCGTCGGTCCTTGAGGCTCCCGACTGGTCGGGAACGGATCCCAGCGGTCGCCCCTTGCCCAACGGTTGGTACACCGCCCGGGTGGTGGTTCAGCGGCTGAGCGACGGCCAAGTCGTTCGCGATGCCGAGCGTTTAATCCTACTTCGCCCCTAGGGCACCCCTATATTTGCTCGATATTATGAAGAAGAAGCTTGTACTTGGTTTAGCCGTTGTGGCCGGTTCGTGGGCACAGGCCCAAACGTTTTACGATCGTCTGGATGAACTGAATGTGGTGACTACGGCCATGCCGATGCTGAACATCGGACCGGATGCCCGTTCGGGCGGTATGGCCAACGTTGGGGTGGGCCTGAGTCCGGACGCCAACGCCATCTTTTGGAATCCGGCGAAGCTGGCTTTTGTCGGCAAGGGCAACACCTACGGCGGACTTTCGTACACGCCGTGGCTTCGCCGCCTGGTTCCGGACGTCGAACTGATGTTTGCCAACGTCGCTGCCGGCGTCGGTGAGCGCGGCGGCATTGGAGCCAGCCTTCGCTACTTCTCGCTGGGCGAAATCACGTTCCGCAACGAACAGGGCGAAGAGCAGGGCACGTACCGCCCCTACGAAATGTCGGTGGACGTCGCGTACGCACTGAAGCTGTCCGACCATTTTTCGGGCGGAGTTTCGCTGCGCTACGCCCTTTCGGACCTCGCGCAAGGCCAAGTTGTTGGCGGCCAGCTGACCAAGGTGGGTCAAACGGTGGCTACCGACGTGAGCATGTTCTACCAGGGAGATGAATTCAGTATGCCCGACGGCCAGCGCGGCCAGTGGGTAGGGGGATTGACCCTGTCGAACATCGGTGCTAAGATTAAGTACTCAGAAAGTGGTGCGGCGGACTTTATTCCGACCAACATGCGCCTCGGCGGCGGATTCAACTGGACGCTGGACAAGTACAACCGCGTGAGCATTTTGACCGACGTCAATAAGTTGCTGGTTCCGACCCAGCCGACCCGCGACCTGCTGGACGTGGACAACGACGGCGACCGCACCGAGATTATTGCCGGAAAAGACGACAATGTGGGCGTGATTCAGGGCATTATTCAATCGTGGGATCCCTCGGCGAAGCCCGACGGGTTCAAAGAACTGATGCGCGAGTTCATGGTCAATGTTGGTGGAGAGTACTGGTACAACGAGCAGTTCGCGGTCCGTGCCGGCTACCAGCACGAGGACGTGACCAAAGGCAACCGCCGCTTTTTCACGATGGGATTTGGTATTCGCTACAACCTTATTGGTTTGGATTTCGCCTACCTCTTCCCGGCGGACCAGACCGTGCGTTCGCCGCTCGAGAACACAATTCGCTTCAGCGCGCTGATCGATTTGAACCAAATCATGAAGTAGGGGGTTAGTGTACAAATTACGGAAGCGACTTTCGGTTCCGGAACCTACTTTTGCACCCGCGCATTGAAGCGCTATTTTACGATGGCAAAAAAGAAGCTCACCAAGGAGGTCTACCTCAAGTGGTACGAAGACATGCTCTTCTGGCGCAAGTTTGAGGACATGACCTCGGCGCTGTACATCCAGCAAAAAATTCGCGGATTCCTGCACCTGTACAACGGTCAAGAGGCCGTGCTGGCCGGATCGCTGTTGGCGATGGAGCAGGGCGATAAAATGATTACCGCCTACCGAAACCACGTGCAGCCGATTGGCTTGGGCGTGGATCCGCGCAAGATTATGGCCGAGCTCTTGGGCAAGGTCGACGGCACGTCGCGCGGTAAGGGCGGCTCGATGCACATGTTCTCGAAAGAGCACAACTTCTTTGGCGGCCACGGAATTGTGGGCGGTCAAATTCCGCTCGGAGCGGGAATGGCCTTCGCCGACAAGTACTTGGGCAAGCCCCACGTCACGCTCTGCTACATGGGCGACGGCGCGGTGCGCCAGGGCTCGCTGCACGAAACGTTCAATATGGCGATGCTGTGGAAGCTTCCCGTGGTATTTATCGTTGAGAACAACGGCTACGCCATGGGTACCTCGGTGGAGCGTACGGCCAACCACACCGACATTTACAAGTTGGGCCTTGGCTACGAGATGCCCTGTGCTCCGGTAGAGGGCATGGATCCGGCGGTTGTGTACGACGCGGTCTACGAAGCCGTGGAGCGCGCCCGCCGAGGCGAAGGGCCGAGCTTCTTGGAAATTCGCACCTACCGCTACAAGGGCCACTCGATGTCGGACGCCCAGCACTACCGCACCAAAGACGAGGTGGCGGAGTACCAATTAATTGACCCGATCCTCACGGCCAAGGACATGCTCCTTAAGAAGAAGTGGGCTACCGGTTCCGAAATTGAAGCGATCGACGCCCGAGTTAAAGAACTCGTGGCCGAATGCGTGGATTTTGCCGAGAAGTCGCCCTACCCCGACGCCGAAGAGCTTTGGCAGCACGTGTACGTCGACGGAGATTACCCCTTTATTACCGAATAAGTTATGGCTTTAGTAATTACGATGCCGCGCTTGAGCGACACGATGACCGAAGGGGTCGTGGCCAAGTGGCACGCCAAAGTGGGCGATCAAATCACCGAAGGCAAGTTGCTTGCCGAGATTGAGACCGACAAGGCGACGATGGATTTTGAGGCCTTCCCGGGCCAAGAAGGCGTGCTGCTGCACGTCGGAGTTCAGGAGGGGCAAACGGCACCAGTAGATGCCATTTTGGCCATTTTGGGCACGGCAGGTGAGGATATTTCGGCCCTTCTTTCGGGCGGAACCCCTGCGGCAGCTCCGGTGGAGGCCCCTGCGGCTGCGCCGGCAGTGGCTCCCGCTGCAGCCCCTGCGGTGAACGTAGCGGCGCCCGCACCCGTTGCTGCGACTCCGGCACCGGCGGCTCCGGCGCCCTCGACCGACGGACGCGTGAAGGCGTCTCCGCTGGCCCGTTCGCTGGCCCAAGAGTTGGGTCTGAATTTGGCCGGCATTCAAGGTACCGGCGACGGCGGCCGAATCACCAAGCGCGACGTGGAACTGGCCGCGGCATCGCCGGCTTCCGCTTCGGCGGCGGCACCGGCTTCTGCGGTGGCTTACCCGAGCTCGGGCCACACCGATACGCCGATTTCGCAAATGCGCAAAACGATTGCGAAGCGCTTGGCCGAATCGAAGTTTACGGCCCCCCACTTCTACCTGACGATTGCCGTCGATATGTCGGCGGCGGCGGCAGCTCGCGCAGAGATCAACGCCGGCGGCGACGTCAAAATTTCGTTCAACGACCTCGTGGTGAAGTCCGTGGCCAAGGCGCTCAAGAAGCACCCGGCGGTGAATTCCTCGTGGTTGGGCGACAGCATTCGCACGAACCACGACGTCCACGTTGGCGTCGCGGTCGCGGTGGAAGACGGCTTGCTGGTTCCGGTGGTACGCCATGCGGATGCCAAGGGTCTGGCGGACATTTCGGCTGAAGTGCGCGCGTTTGCGCAAAAGGCCAAGGACAAGAAGCTGCAGCCCAGCGATTGGGCGGGCAACACCTTCACCATTTCGAACCTTGGAATGTTCGGCATTGAAGAATTTACGGCCATCATCAATCCGCCCGATGCCGCGATTCTCGCGGTGGGCGGAATCCAGGAAGTTCCGGTCGTCAAGAACGGCGCCGTGGTTCCGGGTCAGGTGATGAAAATGACGTTGAGCTGCGACCACCGGGTGATCGACGGCGCGACGGGTGCGGCCTTCCTCAATTCGGTGAAGGGCTACCTCGAGCGGCCGTTGTCGCTGATCCTCTGAGTTCAAGAGGGCGGAAGTTCCGCCCTTTTTTTGACCCCAATTTTATCCTTAGAACGAGTCTAAATACGCCCGATGACCGGGCAGCGCATTGTACCTTGGAAGCATGAAACTCTCGGAACTCGGAGTCGGCCAAAAAGCCCTGATTTTGCAGGCAGCAGTGGAGCTGCCGGTCAAGCTCTTTGAGATGGGCTGCCTTCCGGGCGAAGAGGTGGAGCTGGTTTTTGCCGCTCCGTTCCGCGACCCGCTGTGCTTTCGCGTCCAGGGAACCCTGGTGAGCATGCGCCGCGATTTGGCGGAATTAATTCCCATTACCGAGCCCCATGGCGCCTAAGCGTGCGCTCCGGGTGGCCCTGGTGGGTCGGCCCAATACGGGAAAGTCGTCGCTGTTCAATCGGCTGACGGGCCTCAACCAAAAGGTGGGCAATTACCCCGGGGTAACCATGGAAAAGCACGTGGGACTGGCCAAACTAGGCAGCAGTACCCTCGCTGAGGTGGTTGACCTGCCCGGAATTTACAGTCTGCACCCGTCGTCCGACGACGAACGCGTGGTGATGGAGGCCCTGACTACGGCGTCCGAGGCCGACCGCTCGGACGTGGTGGTGGGGCTGGCCGACGGAACCAACTTGAAGACCTGCCTCTTTGTGTTTACCCAAGTTTTGGATTTGGGATTTCCGGCGGTGCTGGCGGTGACCATGGTCGACGAAATGGAGCGGCGCGGGGCGGAACTGGACCTGCCGGCGCTCGAAGCGGCCTTGGGCGTCCGCGTGGTGCCGGTGAACAGCCGCACCGGAATGGGCTTCGACGAACTTCGCGCCGCCATTGTGGCGGCCAAGCCGAGCAAGCAAGCACCATTTTTTCAACCGGCGGGAGCGCATTTGCCCTGGCTTCAAAAAAAGCAAGCATGCATTGGTGCGGGCTTGACCTACCGCGCGTGGCTGGACGGATTGAGCGATCCGGACTTTGCTGCCGAGGTGCGCGAATCGGGACGCAGTCCAGAACGGGCTCGGGCCGACGAAGCCATCCAGCGCTACCGTTGGGTGAACCAATGGCTTCGCAAAGTCTACCACTACGATCCGGTACGCGACCGCCGGGCCGCCGCGCGCTTTGACCGCGTGGTCGTGCACCCCATCTGGGGGAGTGTCCTGCTTTTTGGGGTGCTCTTCGTCCTGTTTCAGGCTCTTTTTTACGGCTCGTCCGTGCCGATGGATGCCATTGACGCCGGCATTGCCCAGCTTTCGGAATGGCTCAATCAGCGCCTTCCGGCCGGATTCTTCAACCACTTCCTCACGAGCGGACTCTTGCCGGGGATTGCGGGGGTCCTCATTTTCTTGCCGCAGATCGCGCTGCTCTTCTTGTTTATTGCCCTGCTCGAAGAGAGCGGCTACATGGCGCGGGTCGTCTTTATCATGGACCGCTTTATGCGCCCGTTTGGTTTGAGCGGCAAGTCCGTCGTTCCGCTGGTGAGCGGAACCGCCTGCGCCATACCGGCCGTGATGAGTTCGCGGAATATGGAAAGCGCGCGCGAGCGCTGGCTGGCCATCGCCGTGACGCCGCTGATGACCTGCAGCGCCCGGTTGCCAGTGTACGCATTAATCATCGGACTGGTCGTGCCCAACTCGCCGTGGATGGGCATTAGCCTGCAAGGCTTGACCCTGTTTGGCCTGTACGCCCTCGGATTCGTCGCGGCCCTGCTGGGCTCGGCGCTGCTCAACCGCTGGGTTCCGCAGCAAAAATCTACGCCGTTCTTAATGGAGATGCCGCCGTACCGCATGCCCATCGGCCGAAATGTCTTTACCGCGGTGTGGACGCGCTCGAAGTCCTTTGTGGTGGAGGCCGGAAAAATCATCGTGTCCATCAGCGTCGTCCTGTGGTTTTTGGCGAACAGCGGCCCCAAGGGCCTGCCCAATTTCAGCGCGGAATACGAACCCATGCCCATTGAAGAGAGCTACCTAGGAAGCATCGGTCGCGGAATTCAACCGGTTCTCGCTCCGCTCGGCTACGACTGGAAGATCTCCGTGGCCATCGCCTCGTCCTTTGTGGCGCGCGAAGTGTTTGTCGGAACCATGGCCACCCTCTACAGCGTGGACGGCGACGACATCGCGCCCGTGCGGGCCCGGATGGCGGCGGAACTCAATCCCGACACCGGCAAGCCCTACTTCAATTTGGCCGTGGGCGTTTCGCTCTTGCTTTTTTACGCGTTTGCGCTGCAGTGCATGAGCACTCTGGCCGTGGTGGTGCGCGAAACCCAAAGCTGGCGCTTTGCGCTGATTCAGTTTGCGGCCTATGCCGCGGTGGCCTACGCGGCGGCCTGGACCGCCTTCCGTTTTATCTCGTACCTTACCGTATAATATGACGGCTGTGTTCTTGTGGACCCTCTTTTGGTGGAGCGTCACCGCCCTCGTGGTGCGGGTGATTCCCCAACCTACGTGCTCTGCGTCCTGCGGCTGTTCAACTCCTTCGCTGCCGTGACCAAGCGCATTTTAGTTACCGGGGCTTCGCGCGGAATTGGTCGCGCCACCGTCGACGCCCTTCAGGCTGGCGGGGTGCACGTCGTGGCAACCTCACGTTCCGCGATGGATTTGCCCGGTGCCGAGGTCTACCCGCTCGACCACAGTTCGGCGGAATCTCGGGCGGCCTTCGCTGCGGCGTTGCCGGACGGCTACCTGCACGGCGCCGTACTCAATGCGGGCGCTTTGGTGAACAAGCCCTTTCGGGACTTGACCGAAGCGGACTTTGCGCAAATGGGTCAGGCCAACTGGTCCGGGCCGGCGCTCTTAGTGCAGCAGCTGCTTCCCAAACTCGCCCCGGGTGCCCACATCGTGCTGGTCAGCAGCATGGGCGGCTACCAAGGTGCGGCCAAGTACCCCGGGTTGCTGGCCTACGCCACGAGCAAAATGGCCATGGCCGGATTGGCCGAAAGCCTTCAAGCGGAACTCGGTTCCGAAGGTTTTTCGTTCAACGCGCTCTGCCTTGGCGCCGTACAAACGGAGATGCTGGCCGAGGCTTTCCCCGGTTACGCCGCTCCAGTGACCCCAAAAACCATGGGTTCAACCCTGGCGCATTTCGTACTTCACGGGCACGAAACTCAGGCAGGGCAAGTGATTGCGCTGGCAAAAAGCAATCCGTGATAAATTTTTCAGGCTGGCTTTCAGCCTGTTGCGAAATACTTTGAAAAAGGTTTGGCTTAGGCCTTGCAGAATCAAAAAGTCAGCCTACATTTGCAGCCCCAATCAGGAATAGCGCAGCGCCGGAAGGAGCTGCTGACCGGAGGGGGAGACGGGAGCAGAGGCTCCAACGTTCTTTAACATATTGTGAAATCGAAAGATTGTTCAACCCG
>JBEAQA010000012.1:0-7659 GCA_041164105.1 Bacteroidota bacterium
GGGCGGTCTGCACGGGGTCGGCGTCAGCTGTGTGAACGCTCTTTCGACGCTGCTTCGCGTCAACGTCCACCGCGACGGCAAAGAGTACCAGCAGGAATACTCCATCGGCAAGCCGATGTACGACGTCAAAGAGGTGGGCACTTCGGACTACCGCGGTACGATTGTGCACTTTCAGCCCGACACCACGATTTTCTACGAAAGTGTCTACCAGTACGACATCCTGGCGGCGCGCCTTCGCGAGCTGGCTTACCTGAACCGCGGAATCCGCATTCAACTCACGGACGAGCGCGACGTGCAAGAGGACGGCTCGTTCCGCACCGAGGAATTTTACAGCCAGGGTGGCCTCAAAGAGTTCACGGAGTTCATTGATCAGAACCGCGAGAAGTTGATTCCCGAGCCCATGTACATGGAGGGCGAGATCGAAGGGATTCCGGTCGAAGTTTCGATGACCTACAACACGTCGTACGCCGAGAACATCCACTCGTACGTCAACAACATCAATACCCACGAGGGCGGAACGCACCTCGCGGGATTCCGCCGTGCGCTGACCCGTACGCTCAAGAAGTACGCGGACGAGTCGGGCATTTTGACCAAAGAAAAGGTTGAGGTGGCCGGCGACGACTTCCGCGAAGGCCTTACGGCGGTCATCAGCGTGAAGGTAATGGAGCCGCAGTTCGAAGGCCAAACCAAGACCAAGCTGGGCAACAGCGAAGTTTCGGGCGCCGTGGACCGCATCGTAGGCGAAATGCTGACCAACTACCTCGAGGAACATCCCAATGAGGCGCGCATCATCGTATCGAAGGTGGTTTTGGCCGCCAAGGCCCGTATTGCGGCCCGCAAGGCGCGCGAAATGGTGCAGCGCAAGACGGTGCTCGGATCCAATTCGCTGCCGGGTAAGCTGGCCGACTGTTCCGAGACCGATCCCGCGCAGTGCGAAATCTTCCTCGTCGAGGGTGACTCCGCAGGGGGTACGGCCAAGCAGGGCCGCGACCGCCGCTTTCAGGCCATCCTGCCGCTGCGCGGTAAGATCCTGAACGTTGAGAAGGCCATGCAGCACCGCATCTTCGAAAACGAAGAAATCCGCAACATCTTCACGGCCTTGGGCGTCAGCCTGGGTACCGAAGAAGACAGCAAGGCGCTCAATACGGCCAAGCTCCGCTACCACAAAATCATCATCATGGCCGACGCCGACGTCGACGGTTCGCACATTGCGACGCTTGTCCTGACGTTCCTGTTCCGCTACATGAAGGACCTCGTGGAACGCGGCTACGTGTACATTGCCTCGCCGCCCCTTTACTTGGTTAAAAAGGGCCAGAAGTCGCAGTACGCGTGGAACGAAACCCAGCGCGACCAAGTGGCCCGCGAATTGGGTGGCGAAGAGCAGACCGGCGTCACGATTCAGCGCTACAAGGGTCTTGGTGAGATGAACTCCGAGCAGCTCTGGGAAACCACGCTGAACCCGGAGGCGCGCACGCTCAAGCAGGTGACCATCGACAACGCGACCGAGGCCGACCGCATCTTCTCGATGCTGATGGGCGACGACGTTCCGCCGCGCCGCGAATTCATCGAGAAAAACGCGCGCTACGCCCGCATCGACGCATAGGCCGAGGCTGTTTGCGTACTACCTTTGAAGGGTCGCTTCGGCGGCCCTTTTTTAATACCCCAAAAAGATGAAAATTACCGTTGTAGGCGCTGGAAACGTAGGTGCTACGTGCGCCGAAGCGATGGTCCGTATGGAGCTCGCTGAACAAATCGTACTGCTCGACATCAAAGAAGGTTTTGCCGAAGGCAAGGCCATGGACATGAACCAAACCGCCAACCTGCACGGCTTCAAGAGCACGGTGCGCGGCGTAACCAACGACTACGCGGCCACGGCCGGTTCGAAGGTGGTGGTGATTACCAGCGGAATTCCGCGCAAGCCGGGCATGACCCGCGAAGAGCTGATCGGCACCAACGCCGGCATCGTGAAGTCGGTGGTCGACAACGCCCTCAAGTACTCGCCCGAGGCGGTGATTGTGGTGATTTCAAACCCGATGGATACGATGACGTACTTGGCTGCGAAGCAGAGCGGACTTCCCAAAAACCGCGTGATCGGTATGGGCGGAATCCTTGACTCGGCCCGCTTCACGTACTACTTGTCAGAGGCCATGGGCGTTCCGGCCAGCGACCTTCAGGGCGTCGTAGTGGGTGGCCACGGCGACACCACAATGATTCCGTTGACCCGCCTGGCGACCTACCAGAGCACGCCCGTGAGCAACTACCTCAGCGCCGAGAAGCTGGCCGAGGTTAAGGCGGCCACGATGGTGGGCGGCGCGACGCTGACCGGCTTGATCGGCACGTCGGCCTGGTACGCTCCAGGTGCAGCAGGTGCGGCCCTTACGGCGAGCATCGTGCGCAACCAAAAGAAGGTGTTTCCCTGTTCGGTCTACCTCGACGGCGAGTACGGCCAAAGCGACATCTGCATGGGCGTGCCCGTGGTGATTGGCGAAAACGGCTGGGAATCGATTGTGGACTACCGCCTCAACGACGAGGAAGCGGCGGAGTTTGCGAAAAGCGCAGCGGCCGTCCGTGCCATGAATACGGTGCTGGACACGCTGTAAGGTCGCGGTCTTTTCGACCAAAAATTTGGTACCGGTGGGTTGCGATCCACCGGTACATTTTTTTGGTACCGGGTACACTGCGGAGCACGAAGGCCAATGCCGCACCGGGGCGCCCGGTGGCGCGCAGGGCCTCTGCGACCGCTTCCACGCCGTGGGTAACGCCCTGCGGGCCCAGCACGACGACGCCACCCGGGTAGGCCGCCGTCCATTCCGCGGTCAAGGGCGCGTAGCTCAGGGCGCCCCGGCGGTCCATAAAATGCAGGAGCTTCACCGAGCGGTGGAAGAGCGCGCAGTGCCCGTCGTAGAGGACGATTAGGGAAGCTTGATCCACCGCGCGCGGCCCCAAGGACTTACTACCACGTACACGCCCGGCTGCCAGGATTCCGTGGGGATTGGCTCGCCCGCGCCGGCTGTAAATCGGCCCATGACCCGCCCGTCCAGACTGGTCACGGTCACCGTGCCCGAGGCGCCCACGAAGAATTCGCGCGTTCCCGGGTTGGGCCAAACGGTCAGTTCGTTCGTGCTGGGGAGTTCCGCCAAACCCACGTGGTTGGTGTCGGCGGTCAGGTAGCGGATTCCGCCCGTAGACACGCCCAAAACCATCTCGGGTATGCCGTCCTGGTCGAGGTCGCGCACCCAGGGGGCGTTGTGTGCGCCGTCCCGGGCCACCGTAGCGCCCAACGTCAGTCGGGGCGTCATCACGAGCTCCAGGTCGATGCGCAGGCTGTCGGTGCCCAAGCCGGGCATGCCGCAGCCCACGGTGGTTATGCTGTTGTTGTTCTGCACGTCGCCGAAGGCGTGGCTGGCAAACGTGGTCGTGTGGGCCGCCAGGTGCACGTCGCTGCTTGGCAAGTTTTTGCTGAAGCAGAATTCCACCACAAGGTTGGACACGCCGTCGTAGTCAAAGGCGTTTTGAAAGCTGATGAGGTTCCAGCCCTGGCTCAGCACGGCCAAGTAGGCGAAGGCCACGTCGCCGTTGGGCCCCATGCCCGTAAGGGCGCTGTCGCTGGTGCTGCGCACGCTGACCGTAAAGCCCTGACTTAAGTAGGGGGCGCTGGGCGTAATGCAGTTCACCTTGAGTCCTTGAATTCGCGTGGGACCCACCACGCCGGCTGCGGCCAGTTCGCTGCCGCGGATGAGGTACTGGTGCCGTCCGGCCCGTTTGCTGCCGCCGAACGGCGTGTTCAGCGTGGTGCTGGTTACCGTCGTAGCCGAGGTTTGCACGAGCGGAGTCAGTTCCGCCGGCTGGGTGAGCACGGAATTCATATTGGGGTAGGCGCGGACCCCAGCGTAAGCGCTTCCGACCCACAGTTCAGGGCTGTTTTGGTTGAGCACTACGCGCGGAATCGAGCGCCCGCTGTACGTACGGGCTGTGTCGACGTCCACCGACCCGAACTGCTCGGTGACCAAGGTGAAGCTGCCCGCGTCGTTCCGGACGAAGGCAATTTCGCCCCGCTCGTTGCCCACAAGAAGGTCGAGGTCGCCGTCGCCGTCCAGGTCGAAAAGTTCGGGGCTCGCATTCTGACCGACGTCGACCGAACTCAGTTGGGTCGCAGTTCCGCCGAAATTGGGACTGAAAATGGAACCGGAATTCAGCGCGGAATACAGCTTGCCGTCGGCGCGTCCTACCACCAGGTCCAGCAGCCCGTCGCCGTTCAGGTCGCCGAGCGCCGGAGCCGTCCAGGTCGGGTTGGGGCCCAGATTGGCCGGAAACGGCACAAGGGTGCGCCGCCAGATCGGTTGGCCGGCGGAACCCTGATTGGCGTAGTACTGCAGTCCCAGACGGCTGCCCAGCACCAGGTCCTGCAGGCCGTCGGTATTGAGGTCGCCGCCGTAGGGCACGACGTACGAGCCCAACTCGAGCATGCTGCCCTGCAAAAATTGGGTTTCGCTCCGCTGCCAGGTAGGGGAGGTGGCCGTGCCGCCGTTGGGGTAGGTCCACACGCAGGTGTCGCTGTGCACTACAGGCTCGGTGGGGCTGGCAATGATGTCCTTGAGTCCGTCGCCGTTGATGTCGGCCAGCGAAAAACCGGGGAACCAGAGGTTGACCGGAGTTCCGCCCGAGGGCCACGTGCTGTCTTGGCTTTCGACGTTGGCGACGGCCAGCGTACCCACGTTGAAACCAGCCACGCCCGTGGCAAACGACACGTCGCCCAGCAGGATGTCCGGAAGGCCGTTGCCGTCCAGATCGTGCACGAGCACGGTGGAGCCCGCGTGCTTCACATCTTCGGTCGCGCTCGGGTTGGCGACCCGAGATCCCGTGCAGGCGTCAATGACTAAAGCATTGGACAGGCCGCCCTCTTCAAAGTCGCCCCAGCAGCCGTCGGCGCGCACGAAGCTCAGCCCGCAGCTCGTTTGGTTTTGGTGCCACTCGACTTTGGTTCCGCCCATGTCAAAGGTGAGCACGTCCAGGTCGCCGTCTTGGTCGATGTCGGTAATGAACGGACGGTCCACGCTGATGACCTGCAGGTTGTAGGCGGGGCTCCCGGGGGTGTAGACAGTTTGGAGTTCGGTCTGGTTGCCTAAGGCCCAGCTAAAAGTGAGGCTGCCGGAGCTGCGGCTGCCCTGCCACACGCCGATTCCGTGCTGTACCCATCCAAAAATGTCGGGCACCCCGTCGCAGTTGTAGTCCGCCACGTGCACCCACTGCTTGTTGGCGGGGAAGTTCCGCACCCAGGCCTCGCGCTCGACCCAGTTGCCGTTGACGCGCTCTAAGGCCAGCCAACGACCGCCCTCGCGGTCAAAAACGGCGAGGTCTTCGGTGCCGTTGCCGTCGAGGTCGGCATTAAAGAACTGCGGATTGTTCAGGCCACCCGATGTTCCCAAAGTAAGGGTTTGTCCGGTGGCATCTTGAACCGCGGCATTGGGGCTCGGAAAAAACCGCCACGTGACCTGAGCCTGGGCGAGGGTCAAGGTCAGGCCCCAAAGGGTCGCGGTCAAGAGGTTCCGAGGATTGGTACGCATTTTCCAAAGGTAATTCACCTATATTTGCCGCCTCGTACTAAAGTCACCTCTACTATGCAGAATAAAGTGGTAATCCGCCTGTTTGCTGTTGCGTTCGCGCTTGCGGCCCTTTATGAATTGTCGTTCACCTTTGTAGCTCAGCGAGTTGAAGATCAAGCGCTTGAGATTGCTGGCGGCGACCCGTCCAAGCTCAATCGCGTACTGGATTCCCTTGCCAGCCAAGAGGTGTACAACCTTGGCGTGGCCTCGTTCACGTACAAAGAGGTGAAAGAGAAAGAGATGAACCTCGGCCTCGACTTGCGCGGTGGTATGAACGTCATCTTGGAGGTTTCGGTTCGCGACGTCGTTAAAGGACTGGCCGCCAACCCCAACGATACAGCCATGGTGGCGGCGATTGCTGCGGCCGATGCCGAGCAAGCCAACAGCGGCGAAGCCTACATTGACCTGTTTATCCGTGCCTTGGACGCCAAGCGCGGAACCCGCAGCTGGAGCGATCCCGGCCTGTTTGGTACCAAAGACATGTCCGACCGCTTGGGCTTCAATGCCAGTGATGACGACATCAAGGCAGCCATCCGTTCGGACGTCGAAGCTTCGGTACAAAACGTTTACACCGTACTTAAGGCCCGTATCGACCAATTCGGTGTCGTTCAGCCCAACCTTCAGCGCTTGGGCAACACGGGCCGCATCCTCGTCGAGCTTCCGGGAGTTAAAGATCCCGCTCGCGTACAGCGCCTGCTTCAGTCGACCGCCCGCCTCGAGTTTTGGCGTGCGGACTACGGCGCCGCGTGGATGCAGTTCATGGTGGACGCCAACGAGCGCTTGCGTGCCGTGGTTCCGAACCCCAACAAGAACACGAAAGCTGCCGCCGAGGCGCCCAAGAGCATTGATTTGCCGACCGCCCTCGACACCGAAGAAGGCGACGTGGCATCACCCGAGTCAACGGCCGTAGCCGCCACCGATTCGAGCGCACTCCAGCACAATCCGCTGCTCAACATCTTCCAGCTGAACGTAGATCCGCAAACCTTCACGCCGCTCGAGGGACCGATCATCGGTTTTGCCCTTCCGCGCGACACGGCGACCATCAACAGCTACCTCAAGACCGACGTGGTGAAGGCGCTCATTCCGGGCGACAAGCGCTACGTGCGCTTTGCGTGGACGCGTCCGGACGCCAAAGCGGGCATCACCTTCTTGATTGCCCTCAACGGCAACCGCACCATGGAGCCCGAGCTCGACGGGGGCGTTATCGTGGACGCGCGCCGCGAATTCGACCAGGGCAACAACCCCATCGTTACCATGGCGATGAACGGCTACGGCGCCCAAATCTGGCAGCGCATCACCGCCGAAGAGAGTGCCAAGAACCCCAAAGGCCACGTTGCCGTCGTCCTGGATAACCTGGTCTACAGCTACCCCCGCGTAATCAACGAGATTTCGGGCGGCCGCACCCAGATCGAGGGCGGATTCAGCCTCGACGAGGCGTCCGACTTGGCCAACGTCCTCAAGGCGGGTAAGCTTCCGGTACCGGCGCGCGTCATTCAGGCCGACGTGGTGGGCCCGAGCCTCGGTAAAGAAGCTATTTCGGCTTCGTTCAATTCGTTCTTGATCGCCTTCTTGGTGGTGTTTGCCTACATGGTATTCTACTACTCAGGCGGCGGTATCGCAGCAAACTTGGCCCTCATCGTGAACATGTTCTTCATCTTCGGAATTCTGGACGCCATCTCGGCCGTCTTGACCCTTCCGGGTATGGCCGGTATCGTCCTCACCATCGGTATGGCTGTGGACGCGAACGTTCTCATCTTTGACCGCATCCGCGAAGAGTTGGCTGCCGGCAAAGACGTGCGCACCGCCGTCGCTGACGGCTACAAAGGGTCGCGCGGCGCCATCTTGGACGCCAACGCCACTACGCTGTTGACGGCCATCATCCTCTTCATGGTGGGCACCGGCCCCATCAAGGGCTTCGCTACGACCTTGATCATTGGTATCCTGTCGTCGCTCTTCACGGCCATCTTCGTGACCCGTCTGTACATTGAGTGGCGCATGGCCAAGGGCGGAACCATGAACTTCACCACCAAAGCCACCGAAAAGTGGTTTGTGAACA
>JBEAQA010000013.1:0-4071 GCA_041164105.1 Bacteroidota bacterium
GGGACCCCTCCGTGCCGGACGCGTGGAAGATGGGCCTGGCTATGGCTCCGGCCTCGGTGAAGTTGGCCGAAAAGTCCGAGCGCAACCGCGAGCGCGCCGAGGTGTACTTGGCGGCGCTGGCCGACGGAACCGCCGCGATGTCGTCGAGCCAAAAGCTGCTCGCCAAGATCAACGAGGCCTGCGAATGGATGGTGGACAAAGTGCGCCACGACGCCGAGGTGTACTTGGACCGCGGACAGCTGGTCGCGCTGTTGGGCGGCGACCACAGCACGCCGCTGGGCTACATTCAGGCGCTGGCGGACCGGCATCCGGGCATGGGCATTCTGCAGATTGACGCCCACATGGACTTTCGCGTGGCCTACGAGGGCTTTACCTACAGCCACGCGTCGATCATGTACAACGCCATGAAGCATGCGGGCATTGCCAAAATTGTTCAGGTCGGAATCCGCGACTACTGCGCCGAAGAGGTGGCGGTGGCGGCCGAGCTCGGTGCGCGCTGCAGCGTTTTTTACGACCGCGACATGAAGCACGCCGCTTACAGCGGGCGCACTTGGGCCCAGCAGGTGGATTTGATTGTGGCGGAACTTCCGCAGCAGGTCTACCTGAGCTTTGACATCGACGGGCTCGACCCCAAACTCTGCCCGCACACGGGCACGCCGGTGGCCGGCGGCCTCGAGGTAGAGCAAGTGCTCTACCTGGTGGAGCAGGTACTGGCTTCGGGCCGCGTACTAGTGGGCATGGACCTCAACGAAGTGGCGCCGGGCCCCGAGGGCGACTGGGACGCCAATGTGGCCGCGCGCGTGCTGTACCGACTCGCGAACTTGCTCGGCAAGGCCAACGGGCGCTGTACCTTTGCGGCGTGAAATTCGGAGTTGTAACTTTTCCTGGGTCGAACTGCGACCAAGACATGATCCACACCCTCCGCGAGGGTCTGGGATGCGAAACCGTCAGCCTGTGGCACAAAGACCGCGACCTTCAGGGCGTGGACATGGTGGTGCTTCCGGGCGGATTCTCCTACGGCGACTACCTGCGCTCCGGCGCCATCGCCCGCTTCTCGCCCATCATGGAAGAGGTGATCAAGCACGCCGACCGCGGCGGCTACGTCTTCGGCGTCTGCAACGGATTTCAAATTCTGACGGAGGCCGGGCTCGTTCCGGGCGCCCTGCTCCGCAACGAAACGGGCAAGTTCATCTGCAAAAACGTGCACCTGGTGCGCGGTTCAGGCCTGAGCCCGATGACCGCCGGCCTGTCGGACACGGGCGTGTACCAAATTCCCATCGCCCACGGCGAGGGCCGCTACCACGCCGACGAGGACACGCTCAAGGCCCTCAACGACAACGGCCAGGTAATGTTCCGCTACGCCGAAGCCGACGGCGCCATCACCCCCGAGGCCAACCCCAACGGTTCCGTGCAAAATATTGCCGGCGTCTGCAACGACAAGCGCAACGTCATGGGCATGATGCCCCACCCGGAGCGCGCGGCCGACGCCAACCTGCTCAATACCGACGGCGTGGCCCTGTTTGAGAGCCTGCTGAATTACACGGTTTCGCTCTAGCAGATCCGGTTATAACCGAACAAAAAACCCGCTCCGGCGGGTTTTTTTAGGCCGCGAGTGTTCGGTTATAACCGGATTTCCCTTTTTGCATCCCCAAAAAAAGACCCGGAACCCCCACGGGATTCCGGGCCCTGTTCGGGATTAACCGGATTTACTAAAAATTACAACCGCACGAGCGGGGAGGTCGCGGTGCGTCCGCTTTGCTCCACCGTCAGGGCGTAGACGCCTTGGGGCAGGTGGCTGAGGTCCAGGGCTAGCGACGGGTCGCTGCCCTCGTAGGTGCCCAGCAGGGAACCGTCCAAGCTGCGCAGTTCGGCGGTCCAGGGGCTTCCGCCCGCTGAAGTCCAGGTGACCTCGAATCGGCCCGCACTGGGGTTGGGCTGAACTTGGATTCCGCGCAGGCGGAACTCGTTCGTGCTCAGTACGATGGACGGTCCGCTGGTGGCCGTGCAGGTGTTGCCGGCGCGAAGGCGGACGTAGTAGGTTCCGGGGGTCGGAGCGATGTAGCTCGAGCCCGTGGCGCCCGCGATCGGGTTTTGGTTGCCGTCGAGCCACTGCACCGTCCAGCGCGGGTTGAGCGCCGTTTGGGGGCAGTAGAGCGAATCGCCGTTCCAGTCGTGGATCGTCGGAGCCGGCGGAGCCGCCACGACGTGGAAGCTGTCGACGCGTTCCACCAAGCACAAGCCGTTGCTGTAGCGGTAGGTCAGGCCGTAGCTGCCCACGCCCAAGGTGGCCGGGTTGATGCTGGTGGTGGTGCTGCCGCCCAACAGGTAGGTTCCGCCCGAGGGGTAGCCGCCGCCCGGATTCACCGCGGGGTCGCTGACGCAGAGCACGTCGGTGTTGAAGTTCAAGAACACGTTCGGGGCCGCCGCCAACTGGATGCTGGCCGTCGACGTACCGGTGCAGCCGGCCGCGTTGGTGTAGGCGTAGGTCACCTCGTAGGTGCCCGGACCCAGGCCCGTCGGGTCAAAGGTGGTGCCGACCACGCCGGTGCCGCTCCACACGCCGCCCGCGGGGCTGCCCACCAGCGGAATCGGGGCGCTGCCCACGCATTCCGGAGCGTAGCTGCCTGCGTTCG
This sequence comes from Bacteroidota bacterium, assembly GCA_041164105.1. Classification (GTDB taxonomy): domain Bacteria; phylum Bacteroidota; class Bacteroidia; order Flavobacteriales; family Schleiferiaceae; genus TMED14. The sequence goes on from JBEAQA010000013.1 coordinate 2,634, forward strand.
AGGCCGGCAGCGGAAGCACCGTCACCGTGATTCCCGCCGAAACCACCTTGGGCAGGCTGGCGCATTCTTCGGCGCTGTAGAGTTCGCACTTCACGACGTCGCCGTTTTGCAGCGAGCTGATCGTGAACGTCGGGCTGTTGAATCCGCGCGGAATTCCGTTGACCGTCCACTGGTAGCGGGGGCTGGCGCCTCCGTTGACCGCCGTCGCCACAAAGGTGGCGGGGCTGTTGGCACAGACGCTGCCCGTTTGGTTGGCGATACTCACGCTGGGGACCACCGCGGCGGCCACCGTGAAGGATTTGCTCAGGGTCGAGGTTCCCGCCGCGGTGGTGACCGTCAGCGTCGCGGTTTTAAGTCCCGCCGAGGCGTAGCTGACCACCGGGTTGGCGGAGCTGCTCGCCGCCGGAACCCCGCCGGGGAAGGTCCACGCGTAGGTGGCGGCCGACGAGCCGGCATTCGAGCCGCTGCCCATGCTTCCGGGAGCCGGAAGGCCCGCCGCAAAGAGCTGCACCGGTTGGGCCGTGCAGGCGCTGTCGGGAGCGAGGAAGTCCGCGACGGGCGCGGGGGCGGCCGCCGGCTTCAGGCGGAACCGGTCGAGGTACAGGTGGTTGCCGCCCCCGTGGCGCGCTTCAAACTTGAAGCGCGCGGCGCCAGCCAGCGCCCCGAGGTAGAGGCTGTCGCGCCGCCAGTCGGCGGCCGAGGCGGGCACAAACGCGCTGGCTTGCGCCGGCCCGGTCGCCCAGTTCTGGGATCCGGACTCGAAGCGGGTGGCCAAAAGCGTCCAGGCCGAGGAACCGCAAGACTGAACGTACACGCGCAGCGTGTCGCTCGGGCCGGTGGCCAGGGCGGTGCGGTAGGCCGCGTCAAACGTCAGCGAGGATCCGCTGTCGAGCGCGTACACCGGCGAGATCAGCGCGTCGCTGCGGCCGGCGGCCGCGGCCGAAAGATCAAAGTGCGGCATGCGCATCGACTGGCCGTCGCCGTCGTTGCCCGCGGCAAAGGGCGCCCAGGTCGCGTCGCGGTTGGGGTTTTCGACGGTCCAAGCTCCGGCCAGCGAACCGGCAAAGCCCTCGCGGGCCGGAAGCGGGAATCCGCCCACCGCCACGGCCTGCACGGCCGTAGCCGTATCGCGTCCGTAGTCGTTGGCGGCAATCAGCTGCACCGTGTACAGTCCCGGGCCGCTCACGACCAGCTTGGGGTTGGCGGTCGTGGCACCGATCAGGGTGGCGCCGGCACTGGGCGTCACGGTCCAGGTCCAACTCGTCACCAGGCCGGCGGAGGCGTCCGAAAGCTGGACGGTGTCGCCGGTTCCGCACACCGAATTGGGCGAAGTGGCCACGGCAGCTTGGGGGCGCTGCAGCAGGTCGCTGGCAAAGGGCGACTGCCAAATTCCGCGGCCGTAGGTGCCGATGCGCACCAAGCGCGGCTGGGTGAGGAT
>JBEAQA010000014.1:0-5342 GCA_041164105.1 Bacteroidota bacterium
AAATTCCGCGGTCCTGCAGGCGGTCGATCGAGTAGGCCAGGGCGGTGCCCTGCTCCATCGAGATCAGCGAACCGTTCATTCGGCGCGGAATCTCGCCCCGCATCGGTTCAAAGTCGATGAAGCGGTGGTTCATGATGGCCTCGCCGGCGGTGGCGGTCATCAAGGCGGAACGCAGTCCGATGATGCCGCGCGACGGAATCTTAAACGTCACCACCATGCGGTCGCCCTTGGGCGTCATGTTGGTCATTTCGCCTTTGCGGAGCGTGGCCATTTCGACGGCCGTGCCGCTGTTGACTTCGGGCAGGTCGATGATGAGCTCTTCGACCGGCTCGCACTTGACGCCGTCAATCTCTTTGGTGATGACGGTCGGCTGGCCAATTTGCAGCTCGTAGCCCTCGCGGCGCATCGTTTCGATGAGGATCGAGAGGTGCAGTACGCCGCGGCCGTAGACGTAGAACGAGTCGGCGGTGGCGCCCGGAACCACGCGCAAAGCGAGGTTTTTCTCGAGCTCTTTGTCAAGGCGGTCCTTGATGTGGCGGCTGGTGACAAACTTGCCCTCGCGGCCAAAGAAGGGCGAGTCGTTGATCATGAACAGCATGCTCAGCGTGGGCTCGTCGATGGCGATGGTCGGTAGGCCCTCGGGGTTCTCGAAGTCGGCGATGCTGTCACCAATCTCAAAGCCTTCGATGCCGGCTACGGCGCAGAGTTCGCCCGCGTGCACTTCGCTGACCTTGGCCTTGCCGAGGCCTTCGAATACAAAGAGCTCCTTGATTTTGGCTTTGGTGATGCTGCCGTCGCGCTTCACCACGGCGACGTTGGCGCCTTCTTTCAGGGTTCCGCGGTGCAGGCGGCCGATGGCCATGCGGCCTTGGTAGCTGCTGTAGTCCAAGCTGGTGATCAGCATTTGGGGAGTTCCCACCAGTACGTCGGCGGCCGGTACGTGCTCAAGCACTACGTCGAGCAGGTGCTCGATGTTCTCGGTTTGGGTCTTCCAGTCCGGGCCCATCCAGTTGTTCTTGGCCGAGCCGTAGACGCACGGAAAGTCGAGCTGCTCCTCGGTCGCGTCGAGCGAGAACATGAGGTCAAAGACCATTTCGTGGGCCTGCTCGGGGTCGCAGTTGGGCTTGTCGACCTTGTTGACCACCACAATCGGGCGAAGGCCCATTTGCAGGGCCTTTTGAAGTACAAAGCGGGTCTGGGGCATCGGGCCCTCAAAAGCGTCGACGAGCAGCAGCACGCCGTCGGCCATATTGAGCACGCGCTCGACCTCGCCGCCGAAGTCGGCGTGGCCCGGAGTGTCAATAATGTTGATTTTAACCCCCTTGTAGGTGACGCTTACGTTCTTGGCGAGGATGGTGATTCCGCGCTCGCGCTCGAGGTCGTTGTTGTCGAGAATGAGTTCTCCGGTCTCCTGATTCGTGCGAAAAAGCTGGCAGTGGTGCAGGATTTTGTCAACCAAAGTGGTCTTACCGTGGTCAACGTGGGCGATAATCGCAATATTTCGAATCGGAGTCATAGGGTGGTTAAAAAGCGCCGCGAAGGTACGCTTTTCCCCAGACGTGGCGTGCTCTAGTCCAGATTATCAAATCGGTACAGCGGATCCAGCTCGTGGTCGTGCTGCAGCTCGCAAAGCGGATTGATCAGTCCGTCGTTCAAACCGTAGACCCAGCCGTGCAGCGTGGGCGCCTTGCGGTCGCGCCAAGCCTTTTGGATGATGCTCGTTTTGGCGAGGTTCTGCACCTGTTCGCGCACGTTGAATTCCACCAGGCGGTTGATGCGGTCGGTGGGGTCGTCCGTCGAATCAATTTGCGGGGAATAGAGTCGGTGCACGTCCTTAATGTTGCGCAACCATTTGTTGATGATTCCGAAGGAATTGTTGGTCAGCGAAGCCGCCACCCCGCCGCAGCCGTAGTGGCCGCAGACGATCACGTGCTCGACCTTGAGGTAGTGCACGGCGTACTCGAGGACCGACAGCAGGTTGAGGTCGGTGTGCACCACCATGTTGGCGATGTTGCGGTGCACAAAAATTTCGCCCGGAGCGGTACCCGTGATGGTATCGGCCGGAACCCGGCTGTCGCTGCAGCCGATCCACAGGTACTTCGGGGTTTGGATGCTCGAAAGCCGGTTGAAGTACTGGGGGTCGTCGTGGTGGCGGCCTTCGGACCAGGCCTTGTTGGCCAGCAGGAGTTGATCGATGTCGCGCATTTAGAGGTCGTTGAGGTAGTTCTGGTGGGGGCTTTGGCGCACCGACACCGTAATATTTTTTAGGGCGGAATGGGCCGCGAAGTCCCGAATCACCTCGACGAGGTCGGGGTCGATGAAGTCGGCTTGGGTCAGGTCCACCAGGAGCTCGGCGCCAGCGGGGATTTTTTCGAGCGAAGCCTTGAGGGCGCCCTTGTTGAGGAAGCTGGCGTTCCGCCGCAGCTGAAGGATGTAGTTGGCCCCGAGGTGCGTGAGCGAAATGCTGCTGCGAAAGTCGTTGAGGGCGATGAATACCGTGGCGACGAGCAGGCCGACGGCGATGCCCTTGAGCAGGTCCGACAGCAAAATGGCGACGACCGTCACGGCAAAGGGCAACCACTGCATGATGCCCTGGCGCACCAGCGGCGCGATGATTTTTTTAGGGTCCGTGAGTTTGTAGCCCGTGGCGATCAAAATGGCGGCTAGGGTGGCCAGCGGAATCTGATTCAGCCATGCGGTCAGCAGGACGACACTCAGCGCGAGCAGGACGCCGTGGGCGATGGCGCTCCACCGCGACTGGGCCCCCGCCTGGGCGTTGACGCTCGTCCGCACGACGACCGAGGTCACCGGAAGCCCCCCGAGCGCCCCCGAAACCACGTTGCCGGCGCCTTGGGCCAGCAGCTCGCGGTTGGTCGGCGTCACGCGCTTCAGCGGGTCGAGGCGGTCGGCGGCTTCAATACTCAAAAGGCTTTCGAGGCTGGCGATCAGGGCCAGGGTCACGCCCGTCGTCCACACGGCCGGAGTCTGCAGGGCCGTCCAGTCGGGGGTGGGCCATCCCGACAGCGAAAGGGCCGGAAGCTGGACCCGGTGGCCCGCCGAAACGTCCCAGGTGGGCCCGAGGACCTGCGGCAGGACGGTGGCGAGCAGGGTTCCGCCCACTACGGCGACCAGGGCCGACGGAACAATGCGTCCGATTTGTGTCTTGCCGTAGGCCATAAAGTCGGCCAGCTGAAGCCAAGCCAGCGCGGCAAAGCCCACGACGGCGGCGCCGGGACTCAGCGACCCCATGGCGTGCAGCAGCGCCGTAAAGGTGTTGTCGTGGTCGGCCTGGTTGAAGCCTTCGTCGCCAAAAAAGTCGGCGTCGTAGCCGACCAAGTGCGGAATCTGCTTGAGGATGAGAATGATGCCGATGGCGGCCATCATGCCTTTAATGACGGTGTTGGGTACGTAGTGGCCCACGACGCCGAGGCGCAGCAGGCCCAAAACGACCTGAAGGACCCCCGCGAGGACCACGGCGGCCAAAAATGTTTCGAACGCGCCGAGTTCCGCGATCGCGGCCAGCACCACGGCGGTCAGGCCCGCGGCCGGCCCCGAAACGCTCAGGGGGGAGCCGCTCAAGGCGCCCACGACCACGCCGCCGACTACGCCGGCGACGATTCCGCTCAGCAGTGGGGCTCCGGAACCCAGAGCAATGCCCAGGCACAGCGGCAGGGCGACGAGAAATACGACCAGCGCAGCGGGCAAATCGGCTTGGGGATGGATGCGGAAGGAGGTCATAAAAATTTTGGAATCCGAAAATAAGCCAAACCGATGGCTCAACACGAATTAATGGGATTTGCGCGGCTAAATAAATCCAAGTGCGCCGGATGGGTTAAAATGAGCCGATGTAATTAAGTTGGATTACCTTTGGCGCCCTCATTTAACCCCCGAGTTCATGCGCACGAAGTACCAAGATTTGATCGAACAGACGTTCGAGTGGCCGCAAACGGAGTTTTCGACGCACGACTCGGAGCTGCATTGGCACGACATTCCGGTGATGGAATTGATCAAGCAGTACGGCACCCCGTTGAAGGTGAGCTACTTGCCCAAGATTTCGGAGCACATTCAAAAGGCCAAGCGCATGTTCAACGTCGCCATGGCGAAAGTGGACTACCAGGGCGACTACCATTTTTGCTACTGCACGAAGTCGTCGCACTTTCAATTTGTTCTGGATGAGGCACTTAGCAACGACATCCACCTTGAGACGTCGTCGGCCTTTGACATCAACCTGATTGAGACACTCGAAGAAGAGGGCCGCATCACCAAGGACCAGTTTGTCGTGTGCAACGGCTACAAGCGGGCGCAGTACACCGAGAACATTGCGCGCTTGATCAACAACGGCTGGACGAGCGTAATTCCCGTTTTGGACAACCGTGAGGAGCTGGACTTGCTCATGGAGCAGGTCAATCCGGACAACGCGCATCCGGTCAAAGTGGGCATTCGCATCGCGGCCGAAGAGGAACCCAAGTTCGAATTCTACACGTCGCGCTTGGGAATTGGCTACAAGGAAGTGGTTCCGATGTACAAGAACTACATCCAGAACATTCCGAACGTGGAGCTGAAAATGCTGCACTTCTTTATTAATACGGGCATCAACGACACGGCGTACTACTGGAACGAGCTCAACAAAGCCGTGCGGGTGTACATCCAGCTCAAGAAGATTTGTCCGTCGTTGGACTCGCTGAACATCGGTGGCGGGTTCCCGATCAAGAATTCGCTGTCGTTTGCCTACGACTACGAGTACATGGCCGAAGAGATCATGGCGCAGGTCAAGCAGACCTGCAACGCCGAGGGCATCGAGGAACCGCACATCTTTACGGAGTTCGGCAGCTACACCGTGGGCGAGTCAGGGGCTACGTTCTACAGCATCATGGGCGAAAAGAAGCAGAACGACCGCGAGAAGTGGTACATGATTGACTCGAGCTTCATGACGACGCTGCCCGACGCCTGGGCGATCAACAAGCGCTTTATCATGCTGGCGATCAACAACTGGGACCACGACTACGAGCGCGTGCTCTTGGGTGGCCTGACCTGCGACAGCGACGACTACTACAATTCCGAGCAGCACTCCAACGCGATTTTCTTGCCCAAGCTCAAGCCGGACACCCCGCAGTACATCGGGTTTTTCAATACCGGAGCCTACCAAGAGTCCATTGCGGGCTACGGCGGAATCCAGCACTGCCTGATTCCGGCGCCCAAGCACGTGGTGATCAGCCGCGACGCCAACGGCGACTGGAACACGCGCCTCTTTGCCAAGGAGCAGAGCTACAAATCCATGCTCAAAATTCTCGGTTACTAAGTTGTGCGGGCCCTCGGGGGCTCCGTACGTTTGTTCAGCAATC
>JBEAQA010000015.1:0-3997 GCA_041164105.1 Bacteroidota bacterium
ACGACGCAAACTTTAAAGGCATCAACGTCGTCTTCGAAAAAGACAACCTGAGCGACACGCTGGGTGAAGTCCTCGAGCGCGCCGGCAAGACCCAAATCCGCATCGCTGAAACCGAAAAGTACCCGCACGTCACGTTCTTTTTCTCGGGCGGCCGCGAAGAACCCTTTGTCGGCGAATCGCGCATCCTTCGGTCTTCGCCCAAAGTAGCCACCTACGACCTGCAGCCTGAAATGAGCGCATACGAGCTCCGCGATGCGCTCATCCCCGAACTGGTGAACGGTAGCGCGGACTTTGTGTGCTTGAACTTCGCCAACCCCGACATGGTCGGCCACACCGGCGTGCTTGAAGCGGCCATCAAAGCCTGCGAAACGGTGGACCAGTGCACCCAAGCCGTCGTCGAGGCCGGCCTGAACCACGGCTACAGCTTCTTCATTCTGGCGGATCACGGCAACGCCGACTGCATGCGCAATCCCGACGGAAGCCCCCACACCGCGCACACTACGCGCCCGGTTCCCTTCTTTTTGGTGACGCCTGAGCCGACCGACGGACTATCCTTAGCCGACGGAGTCCTTGGCGACGTCGCGCCCACGATATTGGATTTGATGGGTATTCCGCAACCCACCGCCATGACCGGCACTAGCCTACTCCGAGCATGATTATTCTCAAGACCGCCGACGAAATTGCGCTCATGCGCGAATCGGCACAGCTCGTGTCGCGTACCCTCGGAATGCTCGCGAGCGAGATCAAACCTGGGGTCACGTCCCTTCAGCTCGACCGCTTGGCCGAGCAGTACATCCGCGACCACGGCGGAATTCCCGCATTTTTGGGCATGTACGGTTTTCCCAACAGCCTGTGCATGTCGCTCAACGAGCAGGTGGTGCACGGAATTCCGAGCGACCGCCCCCTTGAGGACGGCGACATCATCTCGGTCGACTGCGGCGTGCTGATGAACGACTTTTACGGCGACCACGCCTACACGTTTGAGGTGGGCGAAGTTGCGCCAGAGACCCGCAAGCTGCTCGAGGTAACCAAAGCTTCGCTCTACGTAGGAATTGACGCCATGCGCCGCGGCAACCGCGTCGGCGACATCGGTCACGCCATCCAAAAGCACTGCGAGCGCGAGGGCTACGGCGTGGTCCGCGAACTGGTCGGGCACGGCCTGGGGCGCAAACTGCACGAAGACCCGCAGGTTCCGAACTACGGAAAGCGCGGCAGCGGCAAGCTCCTTCAAGACGGCATGGTCCTGGCCATCGAGCCCATGATCAACATGGGAACCCACCGCGTCCGCCAACTCAAGGACGGATGGAGCATTGTCACGGGGGACAGCAAGCCCTCAGCCCACTTCGAGCACGACGTCGCCCTAGTGGACGGGCGTCCCGTGGTGCTTTCGACTTTTGACTACATCTACGAGGCCTTGGGGCTTCCCAAAAACGACCCCGTATTCGCATGATTCGTTGGGCACTACGTTGGATTCCGCGGCCGTGGCTCATTCGCTTGAGTGCCCCGCTCCGCTGGCTGGCTCCGCTGCTCTACGCCGGATCCAAGTACACGGACCCCATTGACGGGCGTTCGTACCGCAGCTTTCTTCCGTACGGCTACGGCGGTGCCATTCGGCCCGAAGTCCTGGCTCCGGGCACCCATTCGCTCGAGCGCCACCGACTGCTCTGGCTCTACCTCAAAAACTACAGCGACTTCTTTACAAAGCCGGGCGAACTGCTGCACATTGCTCCAGAACAGTGCTTCTACCACCGCTTCAAGGCCCTACCCCACCTCAAGGTCCTGACTGGCGACATTGAGTCCCCCTTGGCCGACCTGCACTTTGACTTGCACGCCATTCCGCTGGAATCCGACCGCTTTGACGTGGTACTCTGCAACCACGTACTCGAGCACGTCACCGACGACGCCCAGTGCCTTCGCGAACTCTACCGCGTCATGAAACCCGGCGGATGGGGCATTTTTCAAATTCCATGGATCCCTGGGCGCGCCACCACGGACGAAGACCCCACCTTGACGGATCCGCGCGAACGCGAACGCCGCTTTGGGCAGTACGACCACGTCCGTATGTACGGCGAGGACTACGCCGACCGCCTGCGGGCCGCGGGCTTCGCCGTCGAACGCGTAGACCTGGCCGACCGAATTCCGGCCGAAGAATACGCCCGATACCGGCTGCCGGTGGGTGAACCCCTCTTTGTGGTGCGCAAAGCCTAATGGTGGTGCGCAAAGCCTAATGGTGGTGCGCAAAGCCTAAGGCCCCACTACCTACGCGTCCAATAAAAAAGCCCGCTTGCGCGGGCTTTTTTCATTTATTCCTCGAACGGATTAACCAAGGATATTGGCCAACTCCACGGCCATCTTATCCTCTTCTTCTTGGGCCAAAAGCGGGTCCACGAGAATACGTCCCGAGTGCTCGTCGATGGTGATCTTTTTGCGCTGGGCAATCTCCATCTGGCGCTGCGGCGGAATCGTCAAGAACGAACCTGCAGAAGCTCCGCGCTCAATGCTCACGACGGCCAGGCCGTTGCGCACTTTACCGCGGATGCGGCGGTACGCGCCGAGCAGGCGGTCGTCACTAACTACGTTTGAAAGCGATTCGCTCTTGGCGAGCAGCAACTCCTCTTCGCGCTGGGTCTCGGCGATGATGGTGTCAAGCTCATTCTTTTTAAACTCCAAGTGACCGCTGCGCTCGGCGAGCTTGGTCTCCACGGAATTCAACGCGATGGTCTTGTTCTCGAGCGAAGCCTCAAACTCGCGGATGTGCTTCTCGGCCAATTGAATTTCGAGTTCCTGAAACTCGATTTCTTTGGCAATGGCGTCAAACTCACGGTTGTTGCGCACGTTCTTCTGCTGCTCCTCGTACTTCGCGATTTTCTCTTGGCAGTTCTTGATCATCAACTTGTGGCCCTTGATTTCGGTCTTGGCTTGGTTGATGTCGTCTTGAACTTTGGTCAGGCGCGTCTGAAGACCTGCAATCTCATCCTCTAGATCTTCGACCTCAAGGGGCAATTCGCCGCGAAGGCTGCGGATTTCGTCGATGCGGCGATCCACAATTTGCAAGCTGTAAAGCGCGCGGAGCTTCTCTTCTACCGAAGCGGTCGCAGTGTTGGATGCAGGTGACTTTTTAGCCATGGTGTTGGTATGTACGTACGGGACGGTTGTCCGTCTCCGAAATTAGGACTGCAAAAGTAACAAATTCTGAGCGAATAAGCTCGGCCCAATCGTCGATAAAGGGCCGCTCACTTTCGCCGTGCCCCACATCCACGAGCACCAGGCCGCCCGGAGGATCCTGAAATCCGTGGTACTTCAGGTCACCGGTCACGTAGACGTCCGCCCCGGCAGCCGCTGCAGCACCCGCAAACTCCGCCCCCGACCCGCCGCAGACGGCGATGCGCTGGACGATCCGATCCAGGGACGAGGTGCTGTAGCGCACGGATTCCGCACCCAGTTGTGCCGCGCAAACCGCCAAAAAATCGCCCAAGCGAATCGGCTCCGGCAGGTTGCCCACGGCCCCGTAGCCCACTTCAGACCACGAATTGTCCAGTGAAATCCAGGAATGCGCGACTTCCTCGTACGGGTGCGCCGCCCACACCGCCTGCTGAACGGCTGACTTTCGGTGCTTTGGAAGCACGAACTCCAGGCGGTGCTCGTCGGCCACTTCGCGAACACCAATCTGACCCACAAAGGGTTGCGCCCCGTCCAGGGGGCGAAACGTTCCGGTGCCAGAGCCCGAAAAATGGCACTCGTCGTAGGCCCCAATTCGCCCAGCCCCGGCACCAAAGGCTGCCTCTGCGACCGAAACGGCATGTTCCGCCGGAACGTACACCACCAAATTCAGCAATTCGCCGCTGCGGGGCATCATGATTCGAGGGGCCATCAAGCCCAAGCGCTGGGCCAGCGAAAAACTCACGCCGCCCTGAATACTGTCCCAATTGGTGTGGCCGGCGTACAGCGCCACATTGTGCTTCAAGGCCAAGGCGACGGTCCGCTCCACGGCGGTAGC
>JBEAQA010000016.1:0-3334 GCA_041164105.1 Bacteroidota bacterium
GCAGGGCGCACATTCAGGTTGCGCTTGGCCAAGGCCGCAATGACGGCCTCGGGATTGGTTCGAATGGTAGAAAGCGTCAGCATAATCTTTGGTACAGGTACAAAACTACAAACCCCCTGGCGCCGAAGCTTCAGGGGGTTGGTAAACTAGGGTAAACCCAATTAGGCCTCGCCGCCCTCCGCGAAGGGAACGACCGAAACGAAACTTTTGTTTCCGGCTTTCTTTTGGAATTCCACGATGCCCTCGCTCAGAGCGAACAGCGTGTGGTCCTTGCCAATACCGACGTTGGTGCCGGGATTGTGCTGCGTGCCGCGCTGGCGAACGATGATGGCGCCGGCCGAAGCGGGCTGACCACCAAAGATTTTAACACCCAGTCGCTTGGACGCTGATTCGCGTCCGTTCTTGGAACTACCTACACCTTTCTTGTGTGCCATGGTCGGATCAAATTATTCGGCAGCCTCGCTTTTGGCGGCCTTCGTGGTTTTCTTTTTGGGCTCTTCGGCTACCTCTTCGGTGGCCTCAACTTTTTTGGCGGCGGCCTTCTTCTTGGCGCCCGACACGCTAATGTCGGTAATCAAGATTTGGCTCAGAGCCTGGCGGTGACCGTTCTTCTTTTCGTAGCCCTTGCGGCGCTTCTTCTTGAACACGATAACCTTGTCACCTTGAAGGTGCTTCAGAAGGGTTGCCGATACGGCAGCACCTTCGATAACGGGGGCGCCTACGGTGACGGTTCCGTTGTCGTCAGCCAAAAGGACGCGGTCGAACGAAATCGACTCACCTTCTTGGCCCGGCAGACGGTTCACGTACACGCGCTGGTCTTTTTGCACTTTGTACTGCAGCCCTGCTATTTCTACAATTGCGTACATAACGAATTTTCTTTGGGGCTGCAAAGATACGTAAAAAATCCTGCCCTGCGAAGTACGTGGCCCTAAAATTGCGGAACAGGGGACCTGTAAGGTTCCGCGCCGCGCAAGCAACTAAGTCGTTGTACCTTCGAAACCTTGTAAAATTAACGCTATGAAGAACCTACTCCTCGGATGCGGAATCGCCCTGGTGGCGGGGCTGAATCCGCTGCAGGCCCAAATTAAGTTTGAGTCCTACGACTTGCCCAACGGCCTGCACGTCATCCTTCACCAAGACAACAGCAACCCGCTGGTGGCCGTTTCGGTCCTCTACCACGTGGGCTCCAAGGACGAGGTTCCGACCCGTACCGGCTTTGCGCACTTCTTTGAGCACCTGCTCTTCGAGGGCTCCGAAAATATCGGACGCGGCGAATACATGCAGCTCATTCAGTCCAATGGCGGAGCTTTGAACGCGAACACCAGCAACGACCGCACCTTTTACTACGAAATCCTGCCCTCGAACCAGCTCGAGCTGGGCCTTTGGATGGAATCCGAGCGCATGCTCCACGCCAAAATCGACCAGGTCGGCGTAGACACGCAGCGCGAAGTCGTCAAAGAAGAAAAGCGCCAGCGCGTCGACAACCAGCCCTACGCGAGCTTCTTGTCCGAAATGTTCAAGCGCGCCTTCAAGCAGCACAACTACCGCTGGGTGCCGATCGGCTCGATGGACCACCTCAACGCGGCCACCCTCGAAGAATTCATGGCGTTCTACAAAAAGTACTACGTGCCCAACAACGCCACCCTTTCGATTGCTGGCGACATCGACATCGAGGCGACCAAGCGCATGATCAATACCTACTTCCGCGAAATCCCCGCCGGAGCTACCGTCGAGCGCCCCAGCGCCTACGAACCGCCCCTCGGCGGTGAAGTGGTCGACACGATCTACGACAACATTCAAATTCCGGCCGTATTCGCCGGATACCGCATGGTGAGCGAGACGCACCCGGACGCCTACGCCCTGCAAATGCTGACCACCGCCCTCAGCGACGGTCCGAGCTCGCGCTTCTCGAAGCGCATGGTTGACCAGGACCAAAGCGCCCTTCAGGTAGCTGCCTTCCCCTTTGCCATGGAGCACCACGGCGTATTTATCGCCCTGGCCTTGGCCAACGGTGCCACGACGACCGGCGCCCTGATGACTACCATGGAGGACGAAATTGCCAAAATGCAAAACGAACCCCTGAACGAGAAGGAATTCACCAAGCTGCTCAACAAGGTCGAGTCCGAGTTCGTAAGCCGCAATTCCGGCGTGGCCGGCATCGCAGAAAACCTGGCCAATTACCACGTGTACTACGGCGACGCCAACCTGATCAACACCGAGATCGAGCGCTACCGCCAGGTTACGCCCGCCGACATTCAGCGCGTGGCCCAGACCTACCTCAAGCCCGAGAACCGCGTTGTCCTTCACTACCTGCCCAAATCTGCCCAATAAGCCATGAAAAAGATTTTGATTGCCCTTTCGCTCGTGGCTTCGGTTGCGGCCAGTGCCCAACTTGACCGCAGCGTCCGCCCCCAAGCGGCCCCGGCGCGCACCCCAACCATTGCGCAGTACCAAAAATTCCAACTCAAGAACGGCCTTACGGTGCTGCTGGTCGAGGACCACAAGCTTCCGCGCCTCAGCCTGAGTTTGACCATGGACGTGGGCCAGGTCTTCGAAGGCGACAAGGCCGGAACGGTCAGCCTGCTCGGCGACCTGCTGGCCGAGGGCACCAAGACGTACACCAAGGAGGCCCTTGACGAAAAAGTTGACTTCATCGGCGCTCGCTTGGCAACCGGCGGAACCTTTTTGGTGACCTCGGGCCTGAGCAAGTACGCGTCCGACCTCTTTGCCATCAACGCCGAAGTGGCCCAGCGTCCCGCGCTGCCTCAGGCGGGTTTTGACAAGATCAAAGAGCGCACCCTTTCGGGCCTCAAGAGCCAAAAGGACGACGCCGGCGCCATTCAGAACAACGTGTTCAACGCGCGTGCGTTCGGCCGGAACCACCCCAGCGGGGAGTTGACCACCGAGGCCACCGTGGCCAACGTGACGCTCGCCGATGTCCAAAAGGCCTACACGACGTACTGGAAGCCCAACGTCGGCATCCTCACGATCGTCGGCGACATCGACCTCGCGCAGGCTAAGGCCCTTGCCGAGCAGCACTTCGGCGGCTGGAAAGGCAAGTTCACCAAGAAGGCGACCTTCGCGGCCCCGGCCGACTTGAGCGGCGTGCAAATTCAAATTGCCAACCGTCCCGCCAGCGTGCAGTCCAACATCCAGATCGGCAACACGGTCGAGATGCCCATCGGCCACCCCGACCTTGAGGCGCTCCGCGTCATGAACGAAATCCTGGGTGCCGGTTCGGCCGGACGCCTGTTCCGCAACCTGCGCGAAGACAAGGCCTACACCTACGGCGCATACTCTTCGTTCGGAACCTCGCGCTACACCACCCTCATCG
>JBEAQA010000017.1:0-9368 GCA_041164105.1 Bacteroidota bacterium
TCCGACCACAAAAACGGAAACGCGATGCGCAACTGAAACTTGGGGGGCAGGTACTTGGGCCAGTTGGTTCCGCCCGTCGCCCGGGTGTCGCTGGGCTGCTTGGCCAGGTAGCGCCCGGCCGTCTTGAGGTGCTGCATCGGCCAGCGCACGTTGACCTGGTGATCCAGCTCGCGAAGCGCCGCGCGCAGCTCGTCGGTCAGCGCCCCCTGCGCTTCGAGTACCGCGGCACGGTCGGCGACCGTCCGTCCGTGCAGCGCCACGGCCCGCTCCGAGAACTGCTTGGCGTACTTCACCTCGAACTGCTTGAGCGTCAATGTTTTTTCGCCAGTAGCCGCGATGGTTGCCCCGCCGCGCCAGTAAATCTTATCCAGCAGAACCAGCGGATCCTGCACGTCCGCATAATCCGCCCGAACGTCGAGGTGCACCAGGTCGTTGAGGCGCGCCAACGCCATTTCGATCATGCGGTACTGGCCCGACTGAAATCCGCTCGCGGGGATGAGCGCCATGCGGAACCGCAGAAACTGCTCGCGGTTCATTCCGTCGGTCATCACCGCAAACGAGTTCTCGAGCGCCCCGAAGTAGCGCGTGCAGCGCCGCACGTGCTCGGTCAAGGCCTCGGTATGCTCGGGCGTCCACTCGGCCGTACCTGGCATCGGAGCAGCCACCGCCGCGTCCAGCTCGTGCAGCACCAACTTAAAGTACAACTCCGTGATCTGGTGGTACATAATAAAAATTGGCTCGTCGTGGTGCGGCGTGCGCGGCTGCTGCAGGCTCAGCAAACTGTCCAGTCGAATGTAGTCCCAGTACGTGATGTAGTCGGCCTCGAGCAGTCCGTCCAAAAAATCAACGAGGTCCTGCCCCGAGGCAGCGTACTTGGCCCTCAGCTGCTCGATGCGGTCAACTAGGGCGGAATCAAGGGTGGTCATACCGCAAAACTATTCGCTGACGCCCAAAGTCGGGCGGTTCCTTGGGGCGGAATTACGCTTTCGACAGCGTAAACGAGAACGCGGTGCCCACCCCTTGGGTCGAGGTCACCTTGATGGCGTGGCCGTGCGCCTCGACAATGTGCTTGACAATCGCCAGGCCCAGTCCGGTTCCGCCAATTTTTTTCGTCCGGGTCCGGCTGCGGTCACCGCGGTAAAACCGCTCGAACACCCGGCCCAAATCTTCTTTCGAAATTCCGAGGCCGTTGTCTTCAACAATCACGTTGTAGGTTTTGTCGCCGGTGTCCTCAATCGCCACGCGCACAAAACCGCCGGGTTCGTCGCGCGAGTACTTGATGGCATTCGAGATCAGGTTCAAAATGACCTGGTCCATGCGCTCGGGGTCTGCAAACACGGCGGCGTCCGCGTCCGCGTCGTAGTCGCGCACCACCGTCAGCCCCTGCTGCGCGATGCGGTCCGACATCTGCTCGAGGGCGTCCTCGATCTGTTCCGTGAGGCTGTAGGCCTCTTTGTGCAGCACAAGCTGGTCCGACTCCAAGCGGGCCAGTACGTCCATGTCCTGAACCAAGCGGATCATGCGCTCGACGTTGCGCGACGCTTTTTTGAGGTACTCCTTGCGGACTTTGGAATCCTTCACCCCGTCAAGCAGGGTCAGCACGTAGCCCTGAATGTTAAAAATCGGCGTGCGCAGCTCGTGGGACAGGTTGGCGATGAATTCCCGCCGCACGTCGTCGCGCAGCTGCAAGCTGTTGAGCTCGCTGGACTTTTTCTGGGCCCAGGACGCCACTTCCATTTCGACCTTGCCGATCTCTTCGGCGTCGGCCATCAGCGAGGACTGGTAGCGGTCCGGATTCGAAATCACCTTGTAAATTTTCAGCAAGCGCGAATACAGAAAACGGCGAATTAAAAATTCCGCCAAAAAGGCCGTAGCGCTGGCGATAAATGCGCTAAGCAGCGTAATCTCGAGAAACGGAACTTGGCGAACCGGCAGCGGAAGCGCGCCGTCGTCCGTGTGCACCAGTTCGAACATGGCAAACATGACAAACCAGACCACGGGGCCGAGGAGCACCGCGATAAAAAAGGCTATGCGTTCTGGACGGTCGAGCACGCCCCGAAGTTACTCCTCGAATTTGTAGCCGACGCCTTTAATCGTCTTGATGCGGTCGTCCCCGATTTTTTCGCGGATTTTGCGGATGTGCACGTCAATGGTACGGCCGCCCACCACGACTTCGGAACCCCAAACGCGGTCCATAATCGAGTCGCGCGAAAACACTTTGCCCGGCTTGCTCGCCAGTAAGTGAAGCAGTTCAAACTCTTTGCGCGGCATTTCGACGGGTTCTCCGCCGCGGAACACCTGGTACTTCTCGAGGTTGATGAGCAGGTCGCCCCGCTCCATCGAACCGACGGGCTCGGCCTCTTTGACGTTGCGGCGCAGCAGGGCCTTGACGCGGCTCACCAGGACCTTCGGGCGAATGGGCTTGGTGATGTAGTCGTCGGCGCCCGCATCAAAACCGGCCACCTGGCTGTAGTCTTCGCCGCGGGCGCTCAAAAACGCAATCAGCGTCGACGCGATGTCGGGGTTGCTGCGAATGGCCTCGCAGGCCTCGATGCCGTCCATGCCCGGCATCATGACGTCGAGCAGTACGAGGTCGGGTCGGTGCTTCTTGACGCCCTCCACGCCCTCGGCGCCGTCCTTGGCGGTCACGACGTGGTAGCCCTCTTTGGCGAGGTTAAAGGTGACGAATTCGCGGATGTCCGGATCGTCGTCCACAAGCAGGATAGTGGGTTTTTTCGCCATTTCAGTGTGTCTACTGCGTCAAAAGTACATCCATGGTACTTCGGTCGCGACCGCTTAACAAACATTTACCTCCAAATTAACCATTTCGCAACACGGGACGACCCCCAATCTCGGCCTAAATTTGGGCATGCGCCGAACGTTGAGCCTACTTTTTACTTCACTTCTGACAATCAGCGCGTTGCGTGCTCAAGTTCCGGTCAACCTGCGGGTCATGACGTACAACTTGACCTACTTCAGGGCCTTTACCTCGTTCTGCACCAGCTCGAACAACCCCCCGGGAGCCAAAGAGGGCTGGTTGGCCACCGTGGTGCAGCACGCCCAACCGGACATCCTGGTTTGCAACGAAGTAGACGGCAGCAATGCCACCGCCCACGGCCGCATCCTCAACTACAGCCTGAACACCAACGGGACTACGCGCTGGGCCGCCACCGACCTGTACACCAACGGCAGCTCCCTGATCAATGCCATTTACTACGACCAGAACAAGCTGGGCCTAAAGTCGCAGTCCATTATCAGCAACGACCTGCAAAACAACGCTTTGGTGCGCGGAATCGACGTCGTTCGGTTTTATTATAAGGACTCGCTGCTGGCCTGGAACCCCGACACCCTCTTTTTTACGGTATTCGCCGCCCACCTCAAGGCCGGCAGCACGGCGGGCGACCTCACCGAGCGCCAAAAGGCCTGCGAAGCCTTGATGAACTACGTGGCCAGCAACCCGCGCGACGGCGTCTACTTGTTGGCCGGCGACCTCAACATGAGCAAGAGCCAAGAGGCGGGATTTCAGCAGCTCCTGAACTACAGCAACGCCAGCGTGCGCTTCAACGACCCCGAGAACCAGCTCGGCAACTGGAACAACAACGGCACCTTCGCCGCTTTGCACACCCAATCCACCCGCGACGGCCAAACCAACGGCGGATGCTTCTCGGGCGGCGGATTGGACGACCGCTACGACCACATCTTGGTGAATTCCGCGCCGCTGACCTCGGCGTCCCGCATGCGCTACCTGCCGAGCAGCCTGACGCCCTTGGGCAACGACGGCCTGCACTTTAACACGTCCATCACGAGCGGAACCAACAATTCCGTGCCCGCCACGGTCCTGACGGCGCTCTACGAGCTCTCGGACCACCTGCCGGTGTACGCGGATTTTGAGGTAGACCGACTCGGCATCGGCACCCCCGAATCCGCCACCCGAATCCACAGCTACCTCGACCTCGAAGGCCACCGCGTCCTCGCTCGGCTTGCGGTGGACGAAGCCTGGCACGTCGAGGTGGTGGACGCCGCCGGCCGAATACTGCACCGCGCCCTATGGCCGCAGGGCGAGGCCCGCTGGCGGGATCCGCAACGCTACGCCGGTTGGGTAACGTACCGCGTCATGGATGCCTCGGGAAGCCCTAAATTTGCGTCCCCTAAATGATTCGGTCTCTGATTTTTGTCCTCGCGCTTGCGCTGAGCTTTGGCTCGGCTTGGGCGCAGTCCTTTCAAGAGCGCAGCACGACTGCGGGCCAGGCCCGCATCACCGTCACCAACGTCGGAACCTTTGGCAACGCCTTCCGCGGCTACCGCGACGGCACCGGAATGCCTTCGGGCGAATACCCGGCCGGTTCGGGCACCGAACACCTGTTTGAGTCCGGAATTTGGGTCGGCGGCATTGACGCGGGCGGCGGAATCCGCGTGAGTACCTCGGCCTACGATGCGCCGCAGGGCTACGCTCCGGGCCGCGGCGGGTTTGAATTCACGCCGGCATCCAGCCTGGGGGAGACCTCTTCGCTCAAGGACCACCCCAACTACCGGGCGAACGCCATCTCGCACCAGGATTTTCGCGCCACCTGCGTCGACACCAACATCCTGATTCCGGGCACCACCATCCCCATCGCCAACCACTTGACGCCCATGGGCATCGCCATGACGATGTCGACCTACAACTGGAACTACCGCTTTAGTGACTTCTTCGTGGTCGTAGACGTTACCCTCAAAAATGTGGGCATCGAAACCTACAACGACGTGTACGCGGCGCTCTGGGCGAACACCGTAGTCCGCAACATCAACCGCACTCCAGCAGGTTCCGGCGGAGCCGTGTTTTACCAGCAGGGCGGAAACGGCTACGTCGACAGCCTCCAAATGGCCTACTGCTTTGACGCCAACGGCGATCCGGGCTGGACCGATTCCTACATCGGCCAAAAATTCTTGGGCGCCGAGGACAAATTTGGCGTGCACCATCCCGAAATCGACGGCCTCGGGGACCACTACAACGCCTGGGTGTTCAACAACTCGGGCCAGGCCCTGTTTTATTTTCCGACCAGCGACGACCAGCGCTACCTTAAAATGTCCCAGGGCCTAAACCAGGATCCTTGCTGGGCCAATCCGAGCGGAGCCGCCTGCGCGGCCGGCACCGGAGTCAACATTCAGGCGCAGCTCAACGCCACGGGCAACCGTTCGGACTTGGTCAGCGTGGGGCCCTTTCAAAATTTTGCGCCCGGCGACGAAATCACGGTGGCCTTTGCGTTTGTCTTCGCCAAAAAGGTCGACGACGGCCAGTCCAACGCGGTGAACAGCCCGGAGCAGCGCAGCCGCCTCCTCGCCAACGCGCAGTGGGCACAAACCTGCTACAACGGTGAGGATCAGAATTTTAACGGAATCCTCGATCCGGGCGAAGACCGCGACGGCGACGGCAAAATCACCCGATACATCCTGCCCAGTCCGCCCGACGCACCCCAAGTCCGGGCCCTGCCGGGCGACGGCTACGTCGACCTGTTTTGGACCGACCGCAGCGAGCGAAGTATTGACCCCATCAGCCAGCGCGAAGACTTCGCCGGATACCGCGTCTACGCCAGCCAGGTCGGCTTTGACGTCGACGACGCTCAGCGCAACGAAGAGGACTTCCGCCTCTACGGCGAGTGGGACCAAGCGGGCGACGGGGTGTTTTTTGAGACCGGGCTCGACGCCGTGCGCCTGACCGAACCGGTGCAGTTCGCCGGGGACAGCCTCAGCTACCGCTACGGCCTGCGCCTCGAAAACCTTCCGAACGGCTGGCAGCGGGCCCTGGCCGTGACGGCCTTTGACCAAGGCGACCCGGCCACCCAGCTCGAGTCCTTGGAATCCAGCTTCAACCAAAGCAGCGTACGGGCCTTCCCCGGGACTCCGGCCCAGGCCACCATGGCCAGCAACCCGCCCTACGTCTACCCCAACCCCTACTACGCCGGGGCCGCGTGGGAAGGCACCAGCAGCTTTCAGGACGAAAGCCGCCGCCTGATGTTCGCCAACTTGCCCGCCCGGGCTGAAATCCGCGTGCACTCGCCCGCCGGCGACCTGCTCGACGTGCTACACCACGACGCCGGCGGTTCGGACCAACTGGGCCAGCGCTGGTTCCGCACCTTTGCCGACCCCACCGAGCAGACGGTCGTGCTGCCGGGCGGCGAATACGCCTGGGACATCCTGTCCAAAGACCGACAAATTGTAGCCCACGGGCTCTACCGATACACTGTACTTAACCTCGACACCGGCGAATCCTATTCCGGACATTTTACCCTGATCAAGTAACCATGAAGCACCTCCTTACTCTTTTCGCTACGGTCCTCGGCCTGACGGCTGCGGCCCAGACCTACTACCCCATTACGACCCTGCAGTACGTTTCGCCGTCGCAGCTCGCGGCCTGCAACGACTCGTCGGGCTTTGAAGGCCAGATCGTCAAGACGGTCGGCATCGTCGTCACCGCCGGAAACCTTTCCGAAGTTCCGTCCGGTTCCGTTCAAGGTGGCCACCGTCCGTTCTTCTTCATCGTGGATACCGCGGCCCAAGGTGCCGCCGGAGCCTTCCGCGGCATGGAGGTCATGGGCGTCTACACCAACGCGCAGAACCAGCTGGTTACCCTTCCGAACGTCGAGTACCTCGTGGCCGGCGACCTGATTGAATTCATCGGCAAGGTCAGCACCTACAACAACGGCACCCAGCTCGAGGCCACCAGCGCCAGCTCGATGACCATCTTGGGCACCCGCCCGGTTCCGACCCCCGCCACCATCTCGGTGGGCACGCTGAATGATCCGCAGCGCGTCAACATCCCGACCACCGGCGAGCAGTGGGAAAACGCGTTCGTCGAGTTCCAAAACGTGACCGTCACCGAGGTGATTCCGTTCGGCGGAAACCGCATCAGCTTCAACGTCGTCGACGCCAACGGCAACAAAATCAACGTTTCCGACCGCTTCCTCGCGCAAAAATTGCCGAGCTACCAAACGGTGAACCCTGCGTCGCCGCAGACCACGGGCCAGTTTGTGGCGCCGGTCCCCGGAACCTTCTACAGCAGCCTCAAAGGCATGGTGCGCCACGACGGCAACGGCTGCTTTACGGCCGGCGGAACCCGCGGCTACGAGCTCAACCCCTTTGACGCGTCGCACTACCAGGTGGCCTACGCTCCGCCCTACATCAGCCAGTTCGAGCGCGACCCGATGATTCCGACCCCGAACCAAAGCCCGGACTTGGTCTGCACCATCACCGACTTTGACGGCACCGTGGATTCCGTGCACGTATTCTACACGACCAACGCCGCCCTGCAGCCGACCCAGTTTACCAAAGCCAGCATGGCCCTGGTCGCCGGTTCGACCGACGAGTACGAGTTCACGCTGCCCAGCGCGCCGGACGGCACCCTGGTTCGCTACTACCTCAAGGCCAAGGACAACGACGGCAACGCTTCGTACTACCCGACCACGCCCGTCGGCCAGGCCCAGCCCAACTTTGACTACTACACAGTGCGCGCCGGCGGAATGAAGGTCTACGACATTCAGTACAGCCTGTCGAGCAACGGCAACTCGCCCTACCTCGGCCAAAACGTGACCGTTAAGGGCATCGTGACCGCGTCGACCAAGCCCTACGACCTGGGCTACCTCTACATTCAGGACGCCAACGGCGGTCCCTGGAGCGGAATCTGGTGCGCCGGATCGGGCATCACACAGTTCTTCCGCGAAGAAGAGGTTATGGTGACGGGCACGGTGGAGGAGTACTTCGGTATGACCCGTTTAAACGTTTCAAGCATTTCGCGCACCGGCAACCGCCAGCTGCCCGTGGCGACCGTCCTCAACCCGAGCGACAGCGCCAGCAAGGCCAACTGGGGCTGGGAACAGCACGAGGGCTGCTACGTCCGCCTCGAGGACCCCAACCAGAATAAGCTGTACGTGGCCAACACCAACCTCGGCTTCGGCGACTTTGCCGTTTCGCAAAACGTGGGCGCCAGCTACTGGAACCGCACCCTGGTCATGGCCGGCCGCCAGTCCAGCACCGCCTACGGCTCGCTGTACGTCCAGCTCGTGACCGACTTGCGCTACGATACCATTGACGGCGAGATGTTTGTGGACCCGATCGTCGTCAGCGACACGATGAACATGGACGCCGTGGAGGGCATTCTGTTCTACGGCTTCAGCAACTTCCGCGTGCTGCCGCGCAACAACGACGACTTTGTCGGAATCAACGTCAGCCTCGACTCGACCGCCCTGCCGCAGTCCACCGTGGGTCTGCCCGTGTGCGGCGTAGCCACCGTGAACGTATTCCCCAACCCTACGGCGGACTACCTCGTACTGGACGGCATTGAAGCGGTCTATACCCTGCTCGACCTTCAGGGCCGAACGGTGCTTCACGGCCGCCATCCCGGTGGGCGCAACGAGCTTGATCTGAGCGCCTTGGCCGCCGGAAACTACCTGCTCCGCGTCGAAACCTTCTTTGGCGAGACAACCTACCGCATTAGCAAGCGCTAAACCGTGAACCGCTTCCGTCGTACGCTGAATCTGCCGCTCCGTGCGGTTGGGCTGGTCCTCGCCGCAGGACTTGCCCTGGCGGCGTGCGACCGCGGCCTGGCGGTGGAGAACCAGCTCCCCGAAACCCGGATTTCGCTCGACACCATTGCGCTGTCCGGGCCGGACCGCCTGAATTCGGTGGTCCAGCTGTCGTGGTTGGGCAGCGACGCCGACGGCTACGTGGCGGCCTACGAACTCCGGGTGGCCGGGGGCGAATGGCGCCGCAGCACGCGCACCGACAGCACGCTGGTTTTGGCCATTCCGGCCGGAATCGACACGGCCGACCTGGCTGTCGAGGTGCGGAGCATTGACAACGAGGGCGGCGTGGACCCAAGTCCAGCCCGACTCGTGGTGCCCATCAAAAACAGCCCGCCGAGCGCGGAATTCCTGGACGCAAGCTTTCCCGAAGCGGCCGTGTGGAACGCGCTGACGTTTCAGTGGATCGCCAGCGATCCCGACGGCGCCAGCAGCATTACGGACGTGGAGCTCCGCGTCAACGGCGGATCCTGGCGCCCCATTGACCCCAACCAAAAGCTGGTCAGCCTGGTGCTGACCGCCAGCGGCGCCACCGAGCTGTACTACGGCAGCCAAGAGTCCGCCGCGGCAAATTGGGGCTACGCCCTCGACACCGCCGGACCCACCACGCTTGAAGTCCGGGCCCGCGACCTGGCGGGGTCGTGGTCGGCTGTGGACACCGCGCCGGCCGTCACTGTGCGCATGCCGACCGCCAACCTGCTCGTGGTGGCGAGCCACAGCGGAGCCGCCGACGCGGCGTGGACGGCCGACCTGGCTGCTCTGGGCGTGGACTACGACGTACTTGACCTGTTGAGCAACAGCGGCCAGGACCGT
>JBEAQA010000018.1:0-2764 GCA_041164105.1 Bacteroidota bacterium
GAATGAACGCATGACGATTGCCGAATTGGGCGATCGCACCGAATACACGAAGTACTTCGAAAACGGGCAGATCAAGGAACGCGGTTACTACCGCAACGGCGAGCGCCACGGAACATTCGCCCTGTACAACGAAGCCGGCGACGTGCTGATTCACGGTCAGTACTTTCACGGCAAAAAAGTAGGTACGTGGTTGACCACGTCTGCAGACCAAAGCCAGCACTACGTGCTGGTTTATGGGCCCAACGGCCGCGTGAGCGCGAAACATTGGGCGGCTCAGTAACCCTGAGTCATGTTGTTTGTTTGGCAAAGCCCGACCGCAAGGTTGGGTTTTGTTTTTTTGGCTGGTTGGCTAGGTAGCTGGTTGGCTGGTTGGCTAGTTCGCTGGTTGGCTAGTTAGCTAATTGGCTAGTTGGCTGGTTGGTGGGGACTCCGGAGCCAAGTGATGAAGCCGCGAAGCAGCCCGAGCCGCCGAGCCGCCCGAGCCCGAAGCGCCCCAACCTGTTCGGTTATAACCGGATTTTGCTTTTTTAAAAAATGATGCAAATCACATAAATAACACAATAACAGGTAATTAAGTAAAATATCCGTTTAAGCGCATCGAGCCGCGAAGCGGCCCCTAGCCGCGAAGCGGCCCTAGCGCGCAGCGCAAAAAGCCAACGAGCCAACCTTGCCAAAGAGCCAACAAACTATTGATTATCTTCGCCCCCATGCGCACTCTGTACCTTTTCGCCGCCCTGGCCCTTGGCGCCACGGCATTTGCCCAGCGATCGTTTCAAGCCGTAAACCTTCGCGGCGGATTCGGAAGTTCGACCTACGCCGGCGACTTCAACGGCGGATCGTTTGCAGCGGCGGCCAGCGAAGCCCGGGGTCATGCCGCGGCCAGCATTGGCTTTCAGTTCAATTCGCGCTGGGAATGGAGCGTGGGCCTTGCCTACGGCAGCATCTACGCCCTCTCGACCGAAGGCGTCAACGGCTTCACCGGCATCGACGTGCGCTCGACCTACCTGCAGCCCAGCTTCCGCATCCAAAACTATTCGGTGCCCTTTGGCCGGTACTGGAAGCGCAACGCCACCGCCCCCTACTGGTTTGCCCAACTTTCGAGCGTGGTGAGCCAGTCGCAGTACAATACCTCGGTCCCGTATCCGGGCGACACCGAGTTTCACGAGGGCAGCAACTACAGCCCCGGCTTGGGCGGCGGAATCGGTGTAGTGCACCGCGTCAGCGAGAACTGGTCGTGGTTCATTGAGGCCGCGGCCTGCGGAGTCACGGGCGACAAGCTCGAAGGCTTTACGCGCCCCAACCAAGAGGGTGCTGATGCCCTTGTGCAGCTGCGCTTGGGCGCCCACTACTCGATCTACACCTGGGACTGAGCCGCCTCAAGCTCTTCAAGCACGGGCTTCAGGGTATCCTGAGGTAGGTCGCTGACGTCCATATACATCAGGGCGTCCACCGTATTGAATTCCGGATCGCGATTAAAAGCGATGACCTTGGCGTTTTGGCCTACGTATTTTTTAATGAGCACCGGAAAGCGCAGGTTTTGCGGTTCCAAATCCGCAATCATGCGGTCGAAGCGCTGCATGTCCGCGGGCTCGCTGAGGGCAATGAGCTCACGGTCCCTCGGGCGCAGGCGAAGGCGGAATTTTTTGCGCGGCCGAATCAGCCGGCTCCAGTGCGCGTCGCGGAAGTGGTGGTTCAAAAAGCCCAGCATCACGGCCTGGCTGTGGCGCGAATAGCTGTTGGACACCGACACCGAGCCCACCACGTAGCGAAGCTGGCCCGGGTGGCGCAACAGCACGTGCACGATGCCCTTCCAGAGCAGGTAGAGCGGCATGGGCTTGAGCTGGGCCTCGGGAACCACAAAAGCCCGCCCCATCTCAAGGGACTGCGCAAAGAACGCATGCGCCGCGCGGCGAATCCGAAAGAACCCGCTGAGGTAGAAGGCGTTGATTCCGCCCTCAGGATACAGCTCAAAGCCCAGCCCCAGGCGGTAGGCGCCCCAAATGGCTTGCTCGGCGGTATTCCAAAGAATCAGGTGGTGGTACTTCGCATCAAAGCGATCCACGTCGCGGGAACGGCCGCTGCCCTCGCCGACTCCGCGAAACGTGATTTCGCGAAGGCGCCCGAGCTCGTCGAGGCAGGCCGGAATTTCGCGCCCCCGCGCCAGGTACACCGTCAACTCGCGGTGCTGGGTCAGCCGAGCGTCCGGCGCCAAGGCAGCCAATTCCGCGGCAAGGGCTTCTCGCGGTCCCGACGGAGCGATCGGCTCTAAATTCCTTAGGGTAAATAATTTAAACTTCCAACGCCGGGATTTTTTGGGCTTGACGGTGCGCAGCTGGCGGCGGCGTACCCGAAGCGCCCGGGCATAGTCCTCGGCACTTTGGCCCTTTTCGGGCCGTAGGGGTTTGGCCCAACGAAGGTCGAGGCTAAAAAACCACCGGGGCCGCACTGCCTCGATCGGCAGCAGCAGGGTCCGCACCCACGGCCCGAGCAGCCCCAGCGCGTAGAAGTACCACGAAAGCGAGGCCCGAACGTCGACCGGCACCACCGGCACGCCTACTTCGTGCAAAAAGCGCTGGCTCGCCCGCGGCCAGGGCCGGTCGTGCACGCCCCACGGACGGAACGACCACGACGAAACCTCGCCCGCCGGAAAAAGAATGAGGGCACCGCCCTCGTCGACCCATTTTTTGGCCTCAAGCAGCCCCCGCCCCGAGGCCAGGGGCTTGCGGTGGGCTCCGTCAAAGGGCACCACGCCAATCAGGTAGGG
>JBEAQA010000019.1:0-5626 GCA_041164105.1 Bacteroidota bacterium
TTATCATGTACACAAGGGACCATCCCCCTCCCCACATTCACGTCTTTTACTCTGGATTAGAGCATGTTGTATTCTTAAGCACTAACGAATTCCTGCGAAATGTCCCACCACCAAAACTCCGTAAAAAAATATACCAAGTGGTCCTTAAAAACCAAGCAGACTGGATTGCCAAATTCAATACCTTTAGTAGGCTTAATCATGAACCACGCCCATTCCTACCCCCTACTGATCGCCGTGACGCCCCTTGATGGGGAGCGTTCGCGATTGACGTTTGCGGACGGTTCCGAGCGAATCTTAGACGAGCGCCAAATCACCTGGCGCGGAACAAAACCTGCCGGTCGGCCGGTACTGGCAAACTACGGCCTGACGTGGCCCGAGGAAGTCGTGGAGCTGGACGGAACCCCCGTGGCCTTTGACCTGGGTGCGGACGAGGCCTACGAACTCAGCCAAGCCACCAGCAACTAGCAACAAGTTACGAGCAACTAGCTACTAGCAGCTAGGAACAAAAAAGGCCCGGCGTGAG
Organism: Bacteroidota bacterium; assembly: GCA_041164105.1. Taxonomy (GTDB): domain Bacteria; phylum Bacteroidota; class Bacteroidia; order Flavobacteriales; family Schleiferiaceae; genus TMED14. The sequence continues at coordinate 524 of JBEAQA010000019.1, forward strand.
CCAGGCCTTTCGTACTGCGTTAACCGCGATTAGGCATGGTGCGGGCACTTGGCGCCGTCCGCCATGCACTCTTTGGTGCAGCTGTGGGCGGCCGCGTCGCCTTCGGCGGGTGCGGCTTCACCAGCCTCGGCGCCTTCGGCGGCCGGAGCTTCTTGGTGCATCGGGCAAGTTCCACTCGACATGCACTCGGGCGTGCACACGTGGGCCGCTTGCTCGGTCGCCGGAGCACCGTGGCCGCTGTGGTCAGCGTTCGAACCGCCGTTGATGGCGATGAACGGAGCAATCACGAGGGCGACGATCGACGTCAACTTGATGAGGATGTTCATCGAGGGACCTGACGTGTCTTTGAAGGGATCACCTACGGTGTCGCCGGTTACGGCCGCCTTGTGGGGCTCGCTGCCCTTCTTGAACGCCTCACCGTCAATCACTACGCCTTTTTCGAAGCTCTTCTTGGCGTTGTCCCAAGCGCCGCCGGCGTTGTTTTGGAACATACCCATGAGGACTCCGCTCACCGTGATGCCCGCGAGCAGACCACCCAGGGCCTCAGGACCCATGGTGAAGCCCACGAGGATCGGAGCAATCAGCGCCAGCGCACCCGGAGCGACCATTTCTTTGATCGATGCGGCGGTAGAAATCTCGACGCACTTCTCGTACTCGGGCTTGCCCGTGCCTTCCATGATGCCGGGGATCTCGCGGAACTGGCGACGAACCTCGCGCACCATTTCCATGGCCGCCTTGCCCACCGCGCTGATGGCCAGCGAGCTGAAGAAGAACGGAATCATGGCGCCCACAAAGAGCATGGCCAGCACGTCGGCCTTGTAGATGTCGATGCCTTCGATGCCCGCCAGACCTACGTAGGCGGCGAACAGCGCCAGGGCGGTGAGGGCGGCAGAGGCGATGGCGAAGCCCTTACCCGTAGCGGCGGTGGTGTTGCCCACGGCGTCGAGGTTGTCGGTGCGCTCGCGCACTTCGCTCGGAAGGTGGCTCATCTCGGCGATTCCGCCCGCGTTGTCGGCAATCGGTCCGAAGGCGTCAATCGCCAGCTGCATGGCCGTAGTAGCCATCATGCCCGCGGCGGCAATGGCCACACCGTACAGGCCGGCCAGCACGAAGGAACCGTAGATTCCGCCCGCCAGGATAAGGATGGGAAGCACCGTCGACTCCATACCCACGGCGAGGCCGCCGATGACGTTGGTGCCGTGGCCCGTGCCCGACTTCTGGACGATGCTGTCCACCGGACGGCGGCCCATCGACGTGTAGTACTCGGTAACGAGGCTCATCAGGGTTCCGACCACGAGGCCGAGGATGATGCTCCAGAACACATTCATGCTCGTGATCACCAGTTCGGAACCGTGGCGTGCGAACGTCATGGTCTCGGGAAGCATGTAGTCAATCACGAAGTACGACGACACGGCGGTCAGTACCATCGAGCCCCAGTTGCCCAGGTTGAGGGCGTTCATGACGCTGCTGTCCTCGCCCTTGATGCGCACGAAGAACGTACCCACGATCGAGAACAGAATGCCGAGGCCGGCGATCACCATCGGAAGGAGGATCGGCGCCATGCCGTTAAAGTTGTCTTGGCTGACCACCTCGCGGCCGAGCACCATCGTGGCCAGCATGGTGGCTACGTACGAACCGAAGAGGTCAGCGCCCATACCGGCTACGTCACCTACGTTGTCGCCCACGTTGTCGGCGATGGTGGCGGGGTTGCGGGGGTCGTCTTCCGGAATTCCGGCCTCAACCTTACCCACGAGGTCGGCACCGACGTCGGCGGCCTTGGTGTAGATACCGCCACCCACGCGGGCGAAGAGGGCAATGGATTCCGCACCCAGCGAGAAGCCCGCGAGGACCTCGAGCGCCTGAGCGACGTTTTCGTACATGCCGGTGAAAACGATGTAGAGGGTTCCGAGTCCAAGTACCGCGAGGCCGGCTACGCCGAGGCCCATAACGGTTCCGCCCGTGAACGACACTTTGAGGGCCTGCGCCAGCGAGGTGCGGGCCGCCTGCGTGGTGCGCACGTTGGCTTTGGTGGCGATGTTCATGCCGATCCATCCGGCGAAGGCGCTAAATACGGCTCCGATGATGAAGGCGATGGCGATCACCCAGTCGGTGTGCATGGCGACGGCTTCAAGTTCGGCAGACCACGCCAGCAGCGCGGCGGCAATCACGACAAACACGCCCAAAACGCGCCACTCGGCACGAAGGAAGGCTTGCGATCCGCGGGCGATGTAGCCGGCGAGCTCGACCATGTTGGCGTCTCCGGCGTCTTGCTTGCCGACCCAAATGGCCTTAAAGATCATAACGACCAGGCCGACGAGGCCGAGGACGGGAACGAGGTACTGAATTTCCATGGTATGTGTACGTTACGTGGTTTGGTTGGGGTTAGATACGTTCGTTTTTAAGGGCCGCGAAGATACGGGCTTTGGTAAAAAGTTTGAAATCCGGTTCGATCCGGACAAGATTGCCGTACAACTGTTCGGTTATACCCGGATTTTGCTTTTTACTTTTTGACGTAGAGGACTTCGCGCACCGCCTTGATGACGCGGGCCGGATTCGGAAGGAAGGCCTCCATGAGCGTAGGCGCATAGGCGGCCGGGGTATCGGCCGTCGTAATGCGGATGATCGGCGCGTCGAGGTAGTCAAAAGCGCGCTTTTGCACCATGTAGCTGATCTCGGTGCTGATGCTGCCGAGCGGCCAGGCCTCTTCGACGCACACCAGGCGGTTGGTCTTTTTCACGGACTCAATCACGGTATCGTAGTCAATCGGGCGCACGGTGCGCAGGTCGATCACCTCGCAGCTGATGCCGTCCTTGGCGAGCTCCTCGGCGGCCGCCAGGGCGACCTTCATGATTTTACCGAACGAAACAATCGTCACGTCGGTTCCGGCGCGCTTGATGTCGGCCACGCCGATCGGCAGCACGTACTCGCCCTCGGGAACTTCGCCCTTGTCGCCGTACATCTGCTCGGATTCCATAAAGATGACGGGGTCCTCGTCGCGGATGGCCGCCTTGAGCAAGCCCTTGGCGTCGTAGACGGTGCTCGGAACCACGACTTTCAAGCCCGGGCAGTTGGCGTACCAGCTTTCAAAGGCTTGCGAGTGGGTCGCGCCCAATTGTCCGGCGCTGGCCGTAGGGCCGCGGAACACGATGGGAATAGTGAACTGACCGCCCGACATCTGGTGGATTTTGGCGGCGTTGCTGATGATCTGGTCGATGGCCACCATCGAGAAGTTGAACGTCATGAATTCGATGATCGGACGCAGGCCGTTCATGGCGGCGCCGACGCCGATTCCGGTAAAACCAAGTTCCGCAATGGGCGTGTCGAGCACGCGCTTGGGACCGAATTCGTCGAGCATGCCCTTGGACGCCTTGTAGGCCCCGTTGTACTCTGCTACTTCTTCGCCCATTAGAAAGATGCGCTCGTCGCGGCGCATTTCTTCACTCATGGCTTCGGCAATGGCCTCGCGGAATTGAATCGTTCGCATTCGTTTACTTGTATTTATGGTCGGCAAAAATACGGCTTCGGAGCCTAAATTTGCCCCATGCTTGGGGTACAAACCGCCCCGCCGCAATCCTTGCTATGAAGATCCTTGTTTGCATCAGCCACGTTCCGGACACGACGGCCAAGATTCAGTTTACGGCCGACGGCCGCGCGCTGGACGCCAACGGCGTGCAGTTTGTCATCAACCCCTACGACGAATTCGGCCTGACCCGCGCCCTGCAGCTCAACGAGCAGTTGGGCGGAACCGTCACCGCGGTGACCGTCGGCGACGCGTCGGTGGAACCCACCCTGCGCAAGGCCCTGGCCATCGGCGCCCACGACGCCGTGCGCGTCGACACGCTGCCCACGGACCCAATGCAAGTCGCCCGCGAACTTGCCGCAGTGGTTTCGGAAGGTGCCTATGAATTAGTCATTTGCGGCCAAGAGTCGATTGACTACAACGGCGGAATCGTGCCCGCAGCCCTCGCGGAACTCCTCGGCTGGCCGGTGGTCACTCCGTGCATTGGCTTCACGCCCGAAGGCGGCCGCGCCAAAGCCAGCCGCGAGATCGACGGCGGCAAAGAAGTCCTCGACATCGCCCTGCCCGCCGTGCTCGGCGCCAAGAAAGGCCTAGTCGAAGAGTCCGAACTGCGCATTCCCAACATGCGCGGCATTATGTCGGCCCGCACCAAGCCCCTGGCGGTGAAGGCCTCAGCTGGAGCGACCGCAGGTTCCGCCCCCGTTTCGTTCGCCAAGCCCGCCGGGAAGTCCGCGGTGCAGATGATCGACGCCCAGGACCTGGACGCGCTCGTGAAAAAGCTGCACGAAGAAGCCAAAGTCATTTAACCAGTAATTCGCTCCATTATGATCCTCGTATTCGCCGAAACCTGGTCCGGACAGTTCAAGAAGTCCACCTTTGAAGCCGTACAGTACGCCGCCGCCTGCGCCAAGGCCCAAGGCAGCGAAGCCGTTGCCGTCGTGGTGGGTCCCGCCGCCGCGCCCGTCGAGTCGCTGGGTGCCTACGGAGCCCACAAGGTGCTGCACCTGCACGGCCCCGAAAAATTTGAAACAGCCCAGTACGCCAACCTGATCGGTGACGTGGCCAAGGAGCTGAACGCCAGCATCATCGTGGTCAACGGAACCGCCAACGGCCGCGCCCTGACCGGGGCCCTCGCCGTGCGCGCCGAAGCTGGCGTGATCAGCAACGTCACCGCCCTACCCGAGTCGTACAGCCCGCTGCGCGTGGTGCGCGGAGCCTTCTCGTCGAAAGGCATTGAGGTCTGCGAAAGCACGTCCGCCCGCACGGTGATTGGCCTGGTGCCGAACGCCCTCGGGGCCAAGGATTCCGCCGGAAGCGACGCCGCCTTTGAAGACCGCCAAGTGAGCGCCCCCTCCCGCGCCACCGTCGTCGACCAGCAGCTGGCCAGCGGCACCATCGCCCTGCCCGAGGCCGAGCGCGTGGTTTCGGCCGGACGCGGTATGAAGGCCCCCGAAAACTGGGGCATGATCGAAGAACTGGCCCAGGTACTTGGTGCCGCCACCGCCTGTTCGAAACCCGTCAGTGACATCGGCTGGCGTCCGCACCGCGAGCACGTGGGCCAAACCGGAATTCAGGTGAATCCG
>JBEAQA010000020.1:0-11506 GCA_041164105.1 Bacteroidota bacterium
TAGCATACGCCGGCCCCTGGTCCAGCTACGTCATCAGCATCATGGCTCCCTCGCCCGAGGCCTTAGATGCCACCATCGTACAGGCCACCCGGGTGATGCGGTCGGTCCGCCGCCTGAAACCCGGCGCCGAAGACAACTTCAACCTTCGCCGCAGCGACAGCATTTCGGCCATGCTCATTGAGTCGCTGAGTTCCGTGAGCAGCGGTGCCGCCCTCATTGCGCTAATCACCCTTTTGGGTGCATCCATTGCCCTGATGAACATTATGCTCGTGAGTGTCACGGAGCGCACCCGCGAAATTGGCACACGCAAGGCCCTGGGCGCCAGCGCGCAAATTATTGTCGTGCAGTTTTTAGCTGAAGCCATCGTCGTCAGCGTGCTGGGCGGATTGGCCGGAACCGTGCTTGGCCTCGCCGTCGGCAATGGACTCGCCTACGCCATGAATGCCGAGGCGGTTTTTCCCATCCAGTGGATGATTCTGGCCCTCGTCGTGTCGGTCGTGGTCGGAATCATCTCGGGCTGGTACCCCGCCAAAAAAGCAGCTTCACTGGACCCTATTGAGGCCCTCCGCTATGAGTAACGAGTTCCGCAGCGTGCGTTCAAGCGACCCGTGGTGGCGCCAAAGTCCGGATTCCGTGCGTACCGCGCGCCGCGTAGCTTTGGCCTTTGCCCGCCGTGACCTGCACTTGCGCTACGTGCAAACCCGACTTGGTGGGCTTTGGGCCGTAGCCCAACCCGTCATCCTGATCGCCAGTTTAACGCTGGTGCTGGGCCGCGTGTTTGGGCTTCCCGACGAGGGCCTTCGCCAGTTTGGCCTCAATATGGCCGCCGCCCTGCCCGGGTGGATATGGTTTCAGTACACCGTAAGCCAAGGCGCGACCAGCCTCGTGCACCAGCAAGCGATTCTGCTCAAATCCCCGATTCCCCCCAGCGCCCTGCCCGCTTCCAAAGCATTGGTGGGCCTGGTGGATTTTTTGGTGGCCTCAGTTGTAGTGGGCGTTGGCTTGGTGGTCCTTGGTGCCGCAAGTCCGTGGGCCCTGGTGCGGATTCCGCTCATCGCCGGGTTTACCGCGATGGCCGGCCTCGGCTGGGCCTACCTGATTGCCGCTTGGTCGGTGCGCCGGCGCGACATGTTGAGCGTGCTCCCGGTGCTGCTGCAAGCCCTGTTTTTTGTGAGCCCCGTGGTGCTGCCGAGCGCCAACTTCGCCGCCGAAGGCTGGGGACTGCTCTACTGGCTCAATCCGGCGGTGGCGCTGGCGGACGGCTTCCGCTGGGCCTGGCTGGATTGGGACGTTTGGCAGCCCGCGCACGCCCTCTCGTTCGCTTCGGGGCTGCTCGTTTTTTTGCTCGGAACCTTTAGCCTGCGGTGGCGGTCCCGCCGACTCAACGAATTCCTATGAACCCGCTCCGCATTCGCACCGAAAACCTCGGCAAAAACCTCGGCGGACGCTGGGCTCTTCGTCGGCTCGACCTGCAGGTTGCGCCGGGCGAAGTGGTCGGAATTATCGGCGCCAACGGTGCGGGCAAGTCCACCCTGCTTAAGACGCTGAGCGGCCTGCTCCACCCGGACGAGGGCAGCTACGAGGTGCACGGGCGAATGGCGAGTTTGCTCGAAGTAGGTACGGGCTTTCACCCCGACCTGAGCGGTCGCGAAAACGCCTACCTCCGCGGTGCCCTGCTGGGAATCTCTCGGGCGGAGGTCCGCGAGCTATTGCCGCACGCCGCGGCCTTTGCCGGCCTCGAAGACCGGCTGGACGAGCCCGTCAAGTACTATTCCAGCGGCATGCAGGTGCGGCTCGGCTTTGCTCTTTCGGCCCACTTGCCCGCCGAAATTCTGCTGGTCGACGAAGTGCTCGCCGTAGGCGACGCGGCCTTTCAGGCGAAGAGTCTGGCGTTTTTGGAATCCCAGTGGCGGGCCAACGGTCGGAGCGTCGTCTACGTGGCGCACCAACTTCACACCGTACGGCGCATCTGCGACCGCGTGCTTTGGCTCGAGCACGGAATCCTTCGGATGGAAGGTTCCGCCGAAGCCGTCTGCGACGCCTACCTAGCCCAAGCGGTGGGCCGCAGCCTCACCTGGCCCGAACCCCAGCTGCGACCCGGCCGCGGCGAGCTTCGTGCCGTAGCGCTTGAACTCGGGGCAAACTGGCAAACCGGTGCCCCCGCCGAACTCCGCGTCACGTGGCAGGGAACCTCAGAGGGCGCGATCGACGTCCGCATTCGAGTAGCCCGCACGGACGGGGCACCGCTCACGGTCTGGAGCAGCCTGGGGTCCGGGGCTAAACTGTCCGGCACCGACGGTAGTGCCGTGCTCAAATTGCCGGAATTGGCGCTTTCGCGCGGAGCCTACCGCCTGCAGCTTCGGCTTTATTCGGACGGAATCCTGCAGGACGAAGTTTCAGATGCCGCCGACCTGGAAGTTGCCGACGGCTTGTGGCAGGGCCAGGAATACCCCCTACCCCGCCCCATGGTGCTGCAGCCGCAGTCCTGGAGCTAGCGCTTTTTTAAGCCCAGTGCTTTGAGGGTCAAACTGGCCCGGGTCCGAGCCCACTGCACGGCGCGTTGGGTCCACGGAACCGGCAGCGCGTGCGGGCCGCGCGGATGGTGAAACAGCCCCGACATGTACGCCGACCCCTGGGACGGCGGCAATTGCTGGGGGTAGTCCAAGCGCCAATCGTTCGCGTCATAGCCTTGGGCGCTCAAGTATTCTTCAAAAACCGGACGGTAAAAGGCCACGTCTTCGTCCGTAAACCAGCGGCGCCAATCGCTGTGGGCTTGGCTCCGAGCGACGTGGCGAAAGTTTCCGCGCAAATCTTCGGCACCTTGGAGCGGAACCCCGAGGTAGGCCTCCAGATCCGCCCAATTTCGGTCGACCAAATCTTCGTAGTGCCAAATAAACCAGCCTTCGGCCCGAAGTCGGTCCAAAAACGCCGACAGTTCGTCGAGTTTGCGCTTCTGTTCGGCCGCGTGCTCCGCCAGCGCCGCAGGGTCTTCGCTGTGCAGCCGGTGAAAGGGCACCGAAGCGGGGCTGCGCTCTTTGGTCACGACCCGAGCTAAAGCGGCCTTGAAGGCAACCGGGTCGGGCTGGTGGACGTAAAACCAGCGGTAAAAAAAGCCCGAGATCCAGCGGTCGCGGGGATCGCGGACCAAAAAAATCTTTTTATCGTAGTGCGCGAAGGCCGCGGCGGCGGCGGGTCCGTCCCACCCGTGCATCTCGGGGCTGCTGTACAAGATTTTGACCAGGCAATCGTCGGCGTCGGGCCAGGACATTCCGTCAATGCGCTGAAAATGATGGTTTTCGAGCTTATTCGGCTCAAACACTTCGGTGACGGTTCCGGCCGCCTTGAGGGCCTCCGAGAGCAGTGAAAATCCGTAGGTGGTGCCGCTGCGCGGCATCCCAAACAAAACTGTGCGCATGGGGGCTGAAGGTACATTAAGTTTGGGGGATGGACGAGCGTACTCCTTTGGTAACGGTCGCGGTACCCAACTACCGTCACGCCCGCTATCTGCCCGAGCGCCTCGAAAGCATTTGCAACCAAACCTTTACGGACGTCGAAGTCCTGCTGCTGGACGACGCCTCGCCCGACGATTCGTTAGCCATTTTAACGGCCTTCGCCGAGGGTCGGCCCAACTGGTCGGTGCACCCCAACGCGGTTAATTCGGGCAGCCCCTTTGCCCAATGGAACAAAGCGGCCCAGCTCGCCCGCGGACGCTACCTGTGGATCGCCGAGAGCGACGACGTGGCCGAACCGGGCCTACTCGAGGCCCTGGTCGCCGAACTCGAAGCGGACCCCACCTGCGTGCTAGCCTACGGCCAATCCATGCTGATTGACGAAGCCAGTCGCGAGCTCCACAGCTTTGACGTGCACTACCGCTACATCTTTGGCGCGGAGGCCGAGCGGTGGATCACGGGGTACCGCAACGACGGTTTGGACGAAATCCGAAACTACATGCTGCTCCACAACGTGGTTCCCAACGCCTCGGGCGCGCTGATTCGCTTGGACGCGTTCCGGGCGGTGGGCGGCGCCGACCCCAAGTGGAAGCTCAACGGCGACTGGATGGCCTACCTCAAATTGCTGGAGCGGGGCGGAATTGCGTTTGTGCCCCAGGTGCTGAACCGGTTTCGGGTGCACGAACAGACCGCCCGACAAAAGGCCAACGCCACGGGCGACGTCTACCGAGAGCTGCTGGCGCTGGTGGACTACATCGCCGCCCACCACGGGCCCGAGCCGCGGAGGCTCCGCAAGGCCTACCGCAACGTCGCCGCCTGGTGGACGCATTCGCTGTACCGCCAGGACTGGCGCCCCGAGGTGCGGTCCGCGAATGCGGCGGTCAATATTCAGCTCTTGAAGCGCTTCGTTCGGCTGCACCCGCTGGTGCTGCTGCACATTCCGTACGAAGGCCTCGTGCGCTTGGCGGTCGCTGTACTGACGGCCCTTGGCCTCAAGGAACCGTTGCGCCGGCTGCTTCACCGGTTTTTTCCGAACCACTTTATGCCCCGAGCCACGTGAACATCTCAGTGGTCATCCCCTGCTTTCGCGCGGAATCGACGCTCCGCGAGGCGGTACTGCCGGCCTGCGCGGCCTACGAGGTCATTGTGGTCGACGACGCCTCCCCCGGGGGGTGTAGGGACTTGGTTGCCTCGTGGGGCTTGTCGAACGTGCGGGTCGTGGCCCACGAGACCAACCTAGGACTGGGTGCGGCGCGGAACACCGGCATTCAGGCGGCCACGGGCGACTGGGTGGCGTTCTTGGACGCCGACGACGCCTTCGAGCCCCAGTGGCACGAACGACTTCAATCGTTTTTGGCCCAGCAGCCCGACGTGGACTGGGCCTACCACCCGGTACGCGAATGGACCGGAAGCCGCCTGGGCGCCGTCCGCTACGGCGACCACCCCCAGCGCGTCGAGGACTGGGTGATTCGTCGTCCGGCGATCGCGCCGAGCGCGTGCATCCTTCGGCGCGCCGTGGCCCTCGAACACCCCTTTGACACCAGCCGGGTCCTTCAAGGCACCGAAGACCTTGAGCTGTGGGTTCGGCTCTGGACGCGGGGATTCCGCCCCGTACGGTGGACCGACGAAGCCTTTACCTGGTACCGGATCGGCCGCGGCATGTCCGCGGAACTGGATGCCCACACCACCAAAATCCGCATGCGCTGGGCCCAATTTGTGGAACGGGGCTGGATTCCGCCCGACGTACTGCAGCAGGCTGAGCGCGAACTGCAGCGGCAAAAAGCCCGCAGCTACCACAAGGCTGGGGAATTTCGCAAAGCACAAAGGGCCTACCTCGCGGCAGGCCCTTCGGCAAAAAACATGCTGCTGGCCGCGGCGGCGGCCCTGCACTTCAAGATTTAAAGGCGCCCTTTGAGCTCGGTATCGAGGGCGTCCAGGAACTCCTCGGTGTAGAGGTAGTGGGCGCCGTGCTCGACCTTGTTGCCGTGGATGCAGACCGCGAGGTCCTTGGTCATGCGGCCGCTTTCTACCACGTCAATGCACACCTGCTCGAGGGTCTCGCAGAAGCGAATCAGCTCGGCGTTGCCGTCCAGCTTGCCGCGGTGGGCCAGTCCGCGCGTCCACGCAAAAATGGACGCAATCGGGTTGGTGCTCGTCGGCTTGCCCTGCTGGTGCTGGCGGTAGTGGCGGGTCACGGTTCCGTGCGCCGCCTCGGCCTCCATCGTCTTGCCGTCGGGCGTAATCAGCACCGACGTCATCAACCCGAGGGAACCAAAGCCTTGGGCCACGGTATCGGACTGCACATCGCCGTCGTAGTTCTTGCAGGCCCAGACAAACGAACCGTTCCACTTCAGGGCCGAAGCGACCATGTCGTCGATCAAGCGGTGCTCGTACGTAATGCCGGCGGCCTCGTACTTGGCCTTGAATTCGGCCTGGTAGATTTCCTCAAAAATGTCCTTGAAGCGTCCGTCGTACTTCTTGAGGATGGTGTTTTTCGTGCTCAGGTACAGCGGCCACTTCTTGTCGAGGGCCATGTTGAAGCAGCTGCGCGCAAAGCCGGCGATCGACTCGTCGGTATTGTACATGCTCAGGGCCACGCCGTCGCCTTTGAAGTTGTACACCTCCCAGGTTTGGGGTTCGCCGCCGTCTTCGGGCGTGAACGTCATCGTGAGCTTGCCCTTGCCCTTGACGGTCGTGTCGGTGGCGCGGTACTGGTCGCCAAAGGCGTGGCGGCCAATGACGATGGGCTTGTTCCACGTCGTGACGAGGCGCGGAATGTTCGCCATCACAATCGGCTCGCGGAACACGGTTCCGTCGAGGATGTTGCGGATGGTGCCGTTGGGCGACTTCCACATTTGCTTGAGGCTGAATTCTTGAACGCGCTGTTCGTCGGGCGTAATCGTAGCGCACTTAATGCCTACGTTGTACTTCTTAATCGCTTCAGCGGCATCGACCGTCACCTGGTCGTTGGTCGCGTCACGGTGCTCCATTCCCAGGTCAAAGTACTTGATGTCGACGTCGACGTACGGAAGGATGAGTTTGTTTTTGATAAATGACCAAATAATGCGGGTCATTTCGTCGCCGTCGAGTTCGACGACCGGATTGAGAACTTTGATCTTCTGCATAAGGACTGCAAAAGTACCAAAGATTCCTCAGGATTATTCGATATCTAGCTGAAATTCTCTTCGAAAATCGTCCAAATGCGGGTTTTTTTCTAACAAAAAGGCATACCGCTCGTCAGGGGTGTACACCAAGCGCGCATTGACCGCCCCCTCTTCGACCCGGGTTTCAATCTTAAGTGAGTCGTTGTGAAGCGCTTGGCGCAGGCGAGGCACCAAACGGTCGCGCTCCGCCAGCAAGTAGTCTTCTTGGAGCTTGTTTTCTAAGCTCACGCGAACCACGGCATCTTTTTCCAAGACCGGAACCACAGTCTGTAAAATTCCGCGCACCACCGGCAGGTCCTGAAAGGCGTCTGCGGCTTCGCGCCACGCATTGTCAAGGGCTTGCTGCGTAAAGGGCCGCAGGTTGCGCTCGGTAGTCGCCACTTCCGGTTCATCCGTCTCGGCGGTAGGCGGAACTTCTTCGGGCACTGCCGGGGCGGAATTCCGATCCAGGTCCTTCAGCGAAAACGCGGTTCGGCGAACCCGAGGCGCCGTCGAAGCGGGCTGCGGCACGGGGGACGGCTCCGAGCGCTGCGGTTCGGGCGCAGAGGTGGGTTCTGGGGCGCGGTACGCCTCCACAATTTCCGAGGGTTCCGGAATGGGAACTGGAGCGGTCTCCGCAGCCGTCACCGGAACGGGGGGCTCGGGCGCGGCTACTTCGGTACGGGGTACTACGGTCTCGGTCGCCGCGGGCTCCACCGAGGGCGTCGGCGGCACTTGAGGTGCGGGGGCGGCCGGCGACCGAAGCGAATCCGTCGGAGTCGACGGCCCGTGCGCAGGCGATTCCGCCTCGGGGGCCGCTACCCTACTGGGCTTTTTTTTTTCGTCGGAACTGGCGTCCGGAACCAAGTCGAGCAAGGCTACTTCGACGTGCCATCGGGCGTTGCTCGCGGCGCGGTATCCGGCGTCCGCGGCGACCAATCGCTTGAGTGCCCCGGCGGTACGGGCGGCGCTGCTTTGCTGGGCGGCGAGGGCGAGCTGCTGCTTGGCCGATTCGGGCACGTCCAAGAGGGCCACCGTTGCGGGGTGCTGGGCCAAAAGGACCTCGCGGATGTAGCCCGCAAAGCCCATTAGAAAGCGCTGCAGATCAAAGCCTTGATCCAACACGTGCTGCACCGAAGTCAGGATGCTCGATCGATCGCCGGCTTCGATGTGCTCCCAAAGGCGCACAAAGAGCGCGCGGTCGACCAGCTGCAGGTTTTGGCGTACGAGGTCGTAGGTCAGGGTTCCGCCCTGCGCAAAGGCCGCGATGCGGTCAAAAATAGAGAGCGAGTCGCGCAACGAGCCGTCGGCCTTTTCGGCGATGGCGTGCAGCGCCTCGGGTTCCGTACGGTAGCCTTCTTGTTCCGCAACCCAGGCGAGGTGGTTGGCGATGTCCCCAAGGCCAATTCGCTTAAAGTCAAAAATTTGACAGCGCGAAAGAATGGTTGGCAGCACTTTGTGCTTTTCAGTGGTCGCCAGAATAAAGACGGCGTGCGCGGGCGGTTCCTCGAGGGTCTTGAGAAAGGCGTTGAAGGCCGCCTGCGAGAGCATGTGCACCTCATCGATGATGTAGACCTTGTACTTGCCTTGCTGGGGCGCGAAGCGCACCTGGTCAATGAGTTGCCGGATGTCGTCGACCGTGTTGTTCGAGGCGGCATCGAGCTCAAAAATGTTCAGACTGTAGTCCAGTCCTTCGCCCGTGTGCACCTCGTTGATGCGCTTGGCCAGAATGCGCGCACAGGTGGTTTTTCCGACGCCGCGGGGCCCGGTAAAGAGCAGGGCTTGCGCGAGGCGGCCACTAACTACCTCGTGCTCGAGCGTGTCGGTCACGTGCTGCTGACCCACCACGGACTGAAAGGCAGCCGGGCGGTACTTGCGGGCGGAAACGAGGTAGTTGGATTCCATTGGGACGAGGTACAAACCTACGGCTTAGACCGCCACGGGCCACAGCCACGATAGGGCAAAAAATGCCGCCTGCGCGACCAAAATGGGTAGGCCCAGTCGGTTGGGTCCAACCCGTTCGCCGACAATCCACTGGGCGGCCAAGGCCACCCCAAACCCTGCGGCGTAGTTCTGCCATGGGGCCACGCCCCCGGCAAACATCCACAGACGGTGGGCCTGAGCTACGGGCTCCATGAGGACGTCAAGCCCGAGCATCAATCCCGAGGCGAGCAGGATGCGCTGCCATCGGGTTCCGCCCGATAAAAAATCCTGGGCAAAAGCGGCCGAAGCCATGGCCAGCAGCGCCCAATTCAAGCCAATCAACCACGGCGTGCCCGCAATTTGCGCCCCCAAGCCCTCTAAATAGACGTACGAACCAAAGGGAATGCCGGTGTTGACGCCGACCATTTCAATGAGCAAACCCAAGGCATAGACGGCAATCAGGCCCGATTTTAAGCTGCTGGTCTTGGAACTCTGGCTGTACAGCAGCGCAAAGGAGGCAATCAGGTGCACGGGAGTCAGCAAGATCATCCAGCCCGCGTAGGGCGTGCGAAGGCCAACGGCCCCGACGAGGTGCGTGACCACCACAATCAGCAAAGCAATTCGGTACGGCATAAGGCAAAAGTACGGGCAAAGCCGCCGGTGAACCTCGGGTGCTTGCCAGTGTTGTACGAGGATGAACCCCGGAACTCGACTCGCCCTTTGGACGGCCGCTGCGGTGGTGCTCGTCGTGGCGGTATCGGTGGCGGTGTCGGAATTTTCGCCGCGCCCCCTGGCCTACCGAACCGAGTTGGGCGCGAGCCGCTACCTCTACTTTCGAAACGTGCGGAGCGCCGACTACGATCGAATCGAGCGCGACGGTATGACGATCTACCTGCCAGAGGATCGCGATTCCGCCGGATGGTTTCAAATTGTCGTGCTGTGGCGGGACGACCGGGCCCACATTGTTTGGGAAACGCCGCCCTCGCGGGCACACTCGGTCATCCAGCTGCCGGACCGGAGCGGAATGTGGGACCCCGATACCGCGCACCTGGACGTGCACTGGTGGGCGGCGCGGCGTTCGCTGGACGGGGTGGACGATCCGCCCTACGTGCTGCTCGACTATTTTCGAATGGTGGACGCGCTGCCGGAATCCCTCGAATAATGAAGGCATTAGGGGGATTGTGGCAAAATAGTTCGTATCTTCGCGCCCCCAAAAGGAAATTTTCTAATGAAACACTACGAAACCGTTTTCATCCTAAATCCCGTCTTATCTGATGATCAGGTAAGGGAAACGGTGGATAAATACACCAGCGCCGTTAAGGCCGCCGGTGGTTCCATCACCAATGTAGAGCGTTGGGGCCTGCGCAAGCTCGCCTACCCCATCGACAAGAAGAAGTCTGGATTCTACAATCTTGTAGAGTTTACGGCTCCCTCTTCGTTTATCGCCACCTTCGAGGTGGATATGAAGCGCGACGAGCGCATTCTTCGCTTTTTGACGGTAGCCCTCGACCAGCACGGTATCGAGTACGCCGCGAAGCGCCGTGAAAAGGTTAAAAACGCTTAAGACATGAGCACGAATTTAGAACCCACCGGCACCAGCGAAATCCGCTACCTGCAGCCGATCGCCATCGATTCTTCGGTGACGAAGAAGTACTGCCGCTTCAAGAAGTACGGCATCAAGCACATCGACCACAAGGATCCGGACTACTTGCTTCGTTTTGTAAACGAGCAGGGCAAGATTCTTCCCCGTCGCTTGACCGGAACTTCACTGAAGTACCAGCGCAAACTGGCCCAAGCCATCAAGCGTGCCCGCCACCTTGCCCTGATGCCCTACGTAGCTGATAACCTTAAATAAGTCGAGGTCATGGAAGTTATTCTCAAGCAAGACGTTGAAAACCTCGGTTTTAAGGACGACGTAATCACGGTAAAAAACGGTTACGGCCGCAACTACCTCATTCCGCAAGGCTACGCCATCTTGGCCACGCAGTCGGCTAAGAAAGTTTTGGCTGAAGACCTTCGCCAGCGCGCCCACAAAGAGGCCAAGCTGGTGGACGCCGCTACCAAAACGGCCGAAGCACTTCGTCGTGTGGAGCTGAAAATCGAAGCCAAGGCTGGTGCCGCAGGCAAGCTTTTCGGTGCCGTCACGAACCAAGACATCGCCGAAGAGTTGGCGAAACTGGGCCACCAGATCGAGAAGAAGTACATTCAGATCGCTGGCGGTTCCATCAAAGTTTCGGGCAAGAACAGCGCGAAGGTTCGCCTTCACCGCGACGTAGTGGTCGACTTCAACTTTGAAGTCGTCGGCGTCGAAGCCTAATTTGCGCCAACCGCACATGAAAAGCACCCCGCCTCACCGCGGGGTGTTTTATTTTTACCCCCTATGAACGACGCTCGACTCCCCTGGATCGCTCTGGCCCTCGGGGCTTTTTTTGCCCTGATTCCCGTGCAGCGGTTCGCGCAAGCCTTGGGAGACACGTCGCACTGGCCGATGCATCTGGCGGCCGCCGTTTTGCTGGCCGCGCTGCTGGGTTGGAACCTGGTAAAAAAATCGTCCAATCACGGACCCCTTCCCTGGATTTTTTATGGGTCGCTCGGGTTGGTCCTGCTTGCCCTGAGCAGCTTTTGGACGGTCGACCTATCCGCCGCGAGCGAAGCCCGTTTTGCGTTTGGACGCTACGCCGGCTATGCCGCTGCCGTGCTGGTGGGATGGCGCTTGGGGCTCCGCGGGCTTCCGGCCCTCGCTTGGGGAATTTTGGGCGCGAGCGCCGTCGAGGCGCTGTCGGCCCTCGGCGAATTGGGCCAAAATCCCAAGGCCATGCTGGACCCCTACCTGGCGCCCGGAATTTTGGGCCACAAAAACTTTACGTCCTCGGCCATGGCCTTGGGCCTACCCGCCGCCTGGTTTCTTTGGAACCGCCACCACGGAATCCAGCGCAACCTCAGCCTCGCCCTTGGGCTCACTGTACTGGTCGCCATCGTCGTGCTGCGCAC
>JBEAQA010000021.1:0-4003 GCA_041164105.1 Bacteroidota bacterium
TCGGCAAAGACGGGGGCCTCCGGACGCCAGGTTCCGAGTAAGTTTTTGATGCCCTCGGCGTCCACGCCGTTTTTGCCGCCCCAGGCCGCATCGACCATCGACAGCAGGGTGGTCGGAACCAGCACCAGCTCGATTCCGCGCAAATAGAGCGAGGCCAAGAGGCCCGCCAGGTCGCAAACCACTCCGCCGCCCAACGCGATCAGCAGGGCACCGCGGTCGGCGCCCTCGTCGCGCAGGGCCAGGGCCAGTTGCTCCACGAGCGCCAATTCTTTGGATGCTTCACCCGGCTCAATTTCAAGGATGTGGGCGTCGGCCAAGGCCTCGATTTCGCCCATAAAGCGGGGAAGCACGAGTTCGTGCGTCGTGGCGTCCGCCAGGATGTGCACTGACGTGAAGCGCCCTTCGTGCTGTAAGAGCCACGCACTCAATTCGTTCCACGCGGTGGGGCCGAGCGCACGTACCGGATGAAGTTCCATAGCGCAAAGGTCGAGCATCTCGGCCCATATCTTTGCACGAACCTTGAATCCTTAGCCCTGTGAAGATCGATTTTTCGGATACGGCCCTTGCCTTTCAGCACGCTTCGAACGCGGACCTTCGGCGCGCCCGATTGCTTTTTGGCGTCCTCGCCTCCCCCGCGCTGGTTTCGGCCGGAAAAGCCCTGAGCCTTTGGGCCTTGCGCTGGCGGCTTCCGGTTAAGGGGTTGATCCGTGCGACGGTGTTCCGCCAGTTTTGCGGCGGCGAAACCGTGGCCGAAAGCCGCCCCGCCATCCAACGCCTGTGGCAGGCCAAGGTGGGCAGCATTTTGGATTATTCCGTCGAAGGCCAAACCACCGACGCGGCCTTTGACCAGACGGTGGAAGTCGCGCTGCAAACGCTGGCCTTGGCCGCTCACGAACCGGGGCTAAGCTTGGGGGTGTTTAAAATGACGGGCATCGCGCCGCACGACCTGCTCGAAAAAATGACCGAAGGTTCCGCGCTGAATGCCGACGAAGAAGCCCAGCTGGCCCGCGTGCGCCAACGCATTCGCCGCATGGCGCAGTTCGCCGCCAAATCCGGGCGGGTGCTGATGATTGACGCCGAAGAAACGTGGATTCAGGGCGCCATTGACCAGCTGGCCCGTGAAGCCATGGTGGAATTCAACGCCGAGCGCCTCGTGGTGATGACGACGATTCAGTGCTACCGCGTCGGCCGCCAAGCCCAGCTTGAGGCGGATTTAGCCCATGCGGCGGAACAGGGGTACTACTACGGCGTGAAGCTGGTGCGCGGAGCCTACATGGAAAAAGAGCGCGAACGCGCCGCCCAGCACGGGTATCCCTCGCCCATTCAGCCTGACAAGGCAGCGACCGACGCCGAATACGACGCCTGCCTGCGCACGATGCTTTCGGCGCTCGGAACCCCCGACCAACCGGGCCGCGTCGGAGTGGTGGTGGGCACACACAACGAATCCAGCACCCGCCTCGGAGCCGAGCAGCTGGTGGCGCAGGGCTGGACGCCGTCCAAAGCCCCCGTGTGGTTTGCCCAGCTGTACGGCATGAGCGACTTCATCAGTTTTGTGGTGGCGCACCACGGGTTCCGCGTGGCCAAGTACCTGCCCTTTGGGCCGATTGTGAACGTGATGCCCTACCTGCTTCGCCGCGCCGAAGAAAACACGTCGGTGGCCGGCCAGACCGGGCGGGAACTCAGCATGCTGCGGCAAGAGACCGCTCGGCGGGCACGCAAGTAACTAGTTACCAGTTAACTGAACAAGCCAGGCGCTGTCTTGGCGAACCTGCCAGAGCCCGCGCCACGCGCGGTCTTGGAATTCAAGATCAATCCAATAGGCCGGAACCGCGGCATCATGGCGCGTTCGGGTTTGGCTCTCGCCAAAATCCACCTCGCCGAGGGTGAGGAATGCTTGGAGCACGGTAGAATCCTGGCCCACGGCAACCCAGGCCGTCGAATCCGCGCCGCGTACCGGTTTGCGGTGGAGTTCCGCCAAAACCCGGTCGTTCGGAAAGTAGCTGCACTCAAAGTCGCGGTCGCTGAAAATGAAGGCGACCAGCAGCACGCCAAGGCCGAGCCCCACGCTGTACCAAAGAATTCGACGCAGCAGCTTTTTCACAGAAGCAGGTCCAGATCGGTGAACGGCTGGTCCAGCGCCTGAGCTACGGACGAGCTCGTCACTTGGCCGTGGTAGAGGTAGACACCGGAGCGCCAGTGCGGCTTGGCGCGCAGGGCCTCTTCGATTCCGCCCAAGTCGGCCAGGTCGCGAAGCAGCGGCGACGTCAGGTTGTTCAGCGCAAACGAGGCGGTGCGGGCCACGCGGGCCGCAATGTTCGGCACCGCGAAGTGGGTCACGTCAAACTTGGTGTAGACCGGGGCATCCCACGAGGTGACCTCGCTGGTTTCAAAGCAGCCTCCGTGGTCGATGCTGAGGTCCACGATGACGCTGCGGGGCTTCATGGCGGCGACCATTTCTTCGGTCACCACCACCGGCGTGCGGCCGTTGACGGGGCGCAGGGCGCCGAGGGCCACGTCGCAGCGGCGCAGGGCCTTGGCCAAAATCTGGGGCTGCAGGGTGCACGTGTACACGTCGCCAACCCGCTCGCGAAGGCGCTGAAGGCGGGTGAGCGACGAATCAAACACTTTGACCGAGGCTCCGAGGGCCGTCGCCAGGCGGGCAGCAGTCGTACCCACGGTTCCGGCGCCCAAAATAACTACTTCGGTGGGCGGAACCCCGGTGACGGCGCCCATCGCGTAGCCCTTACCGCCGGACCACGTCGAGAGGTACTCCATGGCGATCGTGATGGCTTGGCTGCCGCCGATCTCGGCCATCGAACGCACAAAAGGTGCGCGGCCGTCCTCGTCAAGGATGCTGCCGTAGCTAAACGCCGTGATGCGCTTGGCCTTGAGCGCCCCCACAAATTCGGGGGTTAGTGTGCCGGGCTGCAGCGTCGAAAAAAGCACTTGACCTTGAGCCAGCAGCGGCCATTCCGCCTGCGAGGGGGCTTCGACCTTGGCGAGCACGGGGCATCCAAACACGACGCGGCGGTCCGTGGTCACCTCGGCGCCCGCTTCGGCATATTCGCGATCAGAATAGCGTGCCGCGACGCCCGCATTGGACTCCAGCACCACCTCGTGGCCTTGCGACACCAGCAGGTGCACCCCTTCGGGCGTGAGGGCTACGCGGTTTTCGGCCCAGGTCGATTCGAGCGGAATCCCGATGCGCAGGCGCTGCGCCTTAGCGTCAACCATCAGGCGCTCTTCTTGAGTCTGAAATACGGGGGCGGATTCCATGGCGGGCTTCAAAATTAGCGGGTAGGTCCTACGAAGGTAACCTTTCTCGCGCCATCCTCGCGGACCTCCAGTACGACCCGCGCTGCGTCGTCCGGCAGCAGTTCCCCCGCCCGGTCCGGCCATTCGACCCAGCAGGGCTGGCCGCTGCCGACGTAGTCCTCAAAACCCATGGCAGCCACCTGATCGGGCCGATCGAGCCGGTGCAAATCAAAATGGTAGATGGGGCCCCGCGGACTTTCGTACTCGTTGACCAGGGCAAACGTGGGGCTGCTGGCGCGGTCCGGCGAACCCAGGGCCTTGAGCCACTGGCCCACCGCGGTGGTTTTGCCGGCGCCCATTCCGCCCACCAAGGCGACGACGCCGCTCAGGGCCTCGGAACGGGCTGCAGCCCATTCCTGCCAGTCTTCGGGCCGGTCGATCCAGGTTACGTCGGTCATCCGTGCAAAGGTCAGCTCCGCGGGCGCAGCACTGCAAACGGAATCACGACTTCCTCGAGCGAAATTCCGCCGTGCTGGTAGCTGCCGTCAAACTTTTCGACGTGGTGGTGGTACTGGTTGGCGTAGACGAAGTAGTCCTGAGCACCCGCAAACACCACCTTGTCGCCCAAATTCGTGGGCGGAATCCCGAGCCGCTCCGGGTCGCCCACCAGCGCGACGTCCTTTTCTTTGAATTCCATGCCCCGTCCGACCTTGTAGCGCAGGTTGGCCGTCAGGTCGCGGGCGCCCCG